>NZ_CAXAPD010000041.1:0-40497 GCF_963970515.1 Pseudomonas sp. RL_5y_Pfl2_73
CGGACTTCGATGACCTGAAGCCCAACACTTTCGAAACCTACTTAACTCATTGAATCTCAAGGAGTTTTCCGTTTCGACTGCGCCGGAAGTGGGGCGAATTATAGACTTCCAGAATCTGCCGTCAATCCTTAATTTGATTTTTCTATCCATAACCCGACAAGACACTTAAATCTGCCCGGCATATAGACGGAATCGCTGCATATGCGCAATATACTGCTCAATACAGCCTCCCGCCTTATTTCTGGACGACACTTCGTAATGACGCCCCCTTCACAACGCAACCTGGCCTCCACCCTGTACCCGGTTGCCCTGCTATTAATAGCCATGGCCTCCATCCAATCAGGAGCCTCCCTTGCCAAAAGCATGTTCCCGGTAGTCGGGGCACAGGGCACTACGACGCTGCGACTTATTTTTGCCAGCCTCATCATGCTGATATTGCTACGCCCCTGGCGCGCCAAGCTCACCACCCAATCCCTGCGCACCGTGATCGTTTATGGAATGGCATTGGGGGGCATGAACTTTCTCTTCTATATGTCAGTTCGCACCGTTCCACTGGGTATTGCCGTGGCATTGGAGTTCACCGGGCCGCTGGCAGTCGCCATTTACGCCTCACGCCGGGCGATAGACTTTCTCTGGATCGCCCTGGCAGTCGCTGGCCTGCTTCTGCTTATACCAACCGGAGCGACCAATGCCGGTATTGACCTGCTTGGAGCCGGCTATGCGCTGGGCGCAGGTTTCTGCTGGGCGCTGTACATCCTGTTCGGCCAGAAGGCTGGCGCGGACAATGGTGTGCAAACCGCCGCATTGGGAGTGATGATCGCCGCCCTGTTCGTCGCACCGATTGGTATCGTGCACGCGGGCGCCGCACTGCTCACACCGAGTCTGATTCCAATCGCCATCGGCGTCGCCATTCTATCTACGGCCCTGCCCTACACCCTGGAAATGATCTCCCTAACCCGAATGCCAGCCCGCACTTTCGGCACCCTGATGAGCGTCGAACCAGCAGTCGCGGCCCTGTCGGGGTTGGTCTTTCTACAGGAGTACTTGTCCTTGGCCCAGTGGTTAGCCATTACCTGCATCATCCTCGCGTCGGTCGGCGCAACGCTGACCATGACCAACACCGCGAAGCCTGCCGTCGCGGCAGATTGAAGCAGGATTTAACGAAGGTCTGGTATTTACCACGCATTTAGGCCATGTTTAGATCGGTAACCCAATGTCAGACATGGATTTTTTCATACAGGATGTCATGAACGCTTCAAGCAAGAGCGAACACAATCGTACGCGGACACAAGATCCACGACGATTATAAGGACGGGAATGAAACGAATTTTGATACTGATCGCCGTACTAATAATAGCGGGCTGTGCGGCAACATCGAAAACAGAAGTCAAGCGCGGCAAAAAAGGCCTGCACATCAACTGCTCCGGCCTGTCCTCATCCTGGGGGCAGTGCGCCGCCAGAGCCGCCAACTCATGTGCTCCCAAGGGTTACAAGGTCATTGCCAAGTCCGGCGACGCCGTCGAGGAGCCCGGGGATTATCTCTTCGGGCTCAATCCCGCTGGCTATACCAGCCGCAGTATGATCGTCATTTGTAAATAGGCCACGTCAGTCGAGCCCTTGCTCGGCCATTCGGCGCCTAATTTCCTCATGGCTGGACCTGAGGACGTCACGCTGGACCTGCGGCGTGACCAGCATTCGTGCAACAACCAATGCTCCCACGCATTGAGACAGCATGGCCCAGGCCAAACTGTCACTCCCCAATATCTGCGCCCAGCTTTCGTGCAAACGACAGATCCACGCTTGCGCCGTCTCCCTCACTTGGACATCCGATCGCGCGATCTCGGCACCCAGCACCGACAACGCACACCCAGCTTCGGGCTGCTCAACGTGGCTCATGCTCAAGTACTGCTTAAGGCAGCGCTCCAGCTTCATTGAGTCCATGGCACCGTCTCCGCTCAGACGATCCAGACTTTGGGCCAACTCCCGCTCAACAATGGCCTTGAAAAGCTCATCCTTCGATGAGAAGTGGCTATAAAACGCGCCGCCGCTCAACCCGATCGCTTTCATCAAGCCATCGACACCGACCGTGGAGAAACCCGACTTCTTGGCGGAGACGGCACTGCTAGCGAGCAGTTTCTCCCGGGTTTCCATTTTGTGATTGGCTGAATAACGCATGGTCCTGCCCCTGATTGCTCACCTTGACGCTCGCCGAACCTTAGCATAACGTCCGTTTAGTTAACGATCGTTTACCAATGAGGCTAACCATGAAGAACAAGAAGGTCGTACTGGTCGTTGGCGCGGGCGATTCCACCGGCGGAGCGATTGCCAAACGCTTTGCACAGGAAGGTTTTATTGCCTGCGTTACCCGTCGCAGCGCCGACAAACTCGAGCCCTTGGTGGCTGGAATCCGCGCCCAAGGCGGCGACGCCCACGGGTTTGCCTGTGATGCGCGTAAAGAAGACGACGTGATCGCACTCATCGAGCAAATCGAGAACCAGATCGGCCCCATCGAAGCCTTTGTATTCAACATCGGCGCCAACGTCCCCTGTAGCATCCTCGAAGAAACCGCACGCAAGTATTTCAAGATCTGGGAAATGGCCTGCTTCTCAGGCTTTCTCAATGCACGGGAAGTCGCCAAGCGCATGGTCAAGCGCCAGCGCGGGACGATCCTGTTTACCGGGGCAACGGCGGGATTACGCGGTGCTTCGGGGTTCGCCGCATTCGCAGGCGCCAAGCATGGCATCCGCGCACTGGCCCAGAGCATGGCCCGCGAACTAGGGCCGCTGAACATTCACGTGGCCCATGTGGTGGTGGACGGCGCCATCGACACCGACTTCATCCGCGATAATTTCCCGGAAAAATATGCCACCAAGGATCAGGACGGCATCCTGAACCCTGAACACATCGCCGACAGTTACTGGTACTTGCACCGTCAACCCCGCGACGCCTGGACCTTCGAACTGGACCTTCGGCCCTGGAGCGAGCGCTGGTAAACCCTCCCCTCACAACAACAAGAGAGCAGATACCATGAGCAAATCGGTGGAGTTTTACTTCGATCTCGGCAGCCCGACCACGTACCTTGCCTACACCCAGTTGCCAACGCTGTGTACGCAGACAAACAGCCAACTGATCTATCGTCCGATGTTATTGGGCGGCGTCTTCAAGGCAACCGGCAATGCATCACCGGCGACAGTGCCGGCCAAGAACCCTTACCTGTTCAAGGATCTGCATCGCTTCGCCAAGCGCTACGGCGTTGCCTTCAAGTTCAATCCACATTTCCCCATCAATACACTCCCACTGATGCGTGCGGTGACTGGCATGCAATTGCGCCAACCTGAACGCTTCGAGGCCTTCGTCGATTGCCTGTTCCGCGCCTTTTGGGTGGACGGCCTCCCCCTCAATGACCCGACGACTGTCGCAGCGGTCCTGAACGAGGGCGGTTTCGATGCTGACTATGTGCTGACCCTGATGAACGACGAGCAGGTCAAGCAAACACTCAAGACCGCCACTGAAGAAGCCATCGCACGGGGCGTGTTCGGCGCCCCGAGCATGTTTGTCGGCAACGAGTTGTTCTTCGGCCAGGATCGACTGGACTTCGTCCGTGAAGCCCTCGCCTGATCCTTTACTTCAAATCGCCATCGTTCGCGTGTTGAGCCATTGCAGCGCATCACCGTCCAGCAACGGGCTCAAGCGACGCTGAACCTCGGCGTGGTAGGCGTTGAACCAGTCTTTTTCGTCCTGGGTCAGCAGCGAAGGTTCAAGGCAACGGGTGTCGATCGGGCACAGCGTTAGGGTTTCGAACTCAAGGAACTCGCCAAACTCGCTGCTTCCGGCTTCACGGTTCAACACCAGGTTCTCGATGCGCACCCCCCAGCGACCTGGACGATAAGTGCCCGGTTCGATGGAGGTGATCATACCAACCTGCATCGCCGTTTGCGGCGCCGCAGCAGCTTGATAGGCAATCACCTGCGGGCCTTCATGGACATTGAGGAAATAGCCGACGCCATGGCCGGTGCCGTGGCCGTAATCCACCAGCTCCGCCCAGATCGGCGCACGAGCGATGGCATCCAGCAAGGGCGAAAGAATGCCCCGCGGGAATTTGGCCCGGGACAGGGCAATCACACCCTTGAGCACCCGCGTGCAATCAAGTTTCTGCTCAGCGGTGGGTGTGCCGACCGGCACCATGCGAGTGATGTCGGTGGTGCCACCCAAGTACTGGCCGCCGGAATCGATCAGCAACAGACCATCACCTTCGATGACCGCATGGGCTTCTTTCGTGGCGTGGTAATGAGGCATCGCACCGTTGGCGTTGAACGCGGCGATGGTGTTGAAGCTCAGGGAGACGAAGTCCGGCCGGCGCGTGCGGGCGGCAGTCAGGTGCTCGTCGATGGTCAACTCGGTGATGCGCTCGCGCCCCCAGGCCCCTTCCAACCAGGCGAAGAACTCACAGAGCGCCGCGCCATCCTGCTCCATGGCCCGACGGATGTGCTTGGCGTCGGCCAGGCTTTTGCGGGACTTGGCCAGCGTCGTTGGATTGAGCCCTTCGACCCGCTTCACGCCGCTGCCCAGGTTATCCAGTAAGCCGACCGTCACCCGCGCCGGATCGATCTGCAGGCTCGCACCACTCGGCACTTCACTCAACGCGGCGGCGGCTTCGCTGTAATCGCGCAGGGTCACACCGTCCTGTTCAAGAACGGCGCGCAACGATGCGTCAACCTTATCCAGGGCCACGAACAGCGTTGCCTGTTGCTGGCCGATCAAGGCAAAGGAGACGAACACAGGGTTGAACGACACATCCGCGCCGCGCAGGTTGAACAACCAGGCGATGTCATCCAGCGTGGCGATGAAATGCCAGTCGACACCACGCTCCTTGAGGGATTCACGCACTTTGGCGAGTTTCTCGACCCGGCTGACGGTCGCCTGGGGAGGCAAATGGGCGTAGACCGGCTGATCCGGCAAGCTTGGGCGATCGCTCCAGACCGCCTTGAGCAGATCGATGTCGGTACGCAACCGCGCACCGCGCTCCGCAAGCTTGCCGCCCAGGGTGCGAGCCGATGCCACGGCCATGACCGCACCGTCAACGGCGACCACTCCACTCTCAGGCGTTTGTTCCGCCAGCCAGTCCAAGGGCCCAGGCTGGCCGGGAATGAGCTTGACCAGCTCGATACCACTGCCCTTCAGCTCCTTGGTGGCCTGCTCCCAATAACGGCTGTCGGCCCAGACGCCGGCGAAACTGTCGGTCACGATCAAGGTCCCCACCGAGCCGTGGAACCCCGACAGCCATTGCCGTCCCTGCCAATAGCCTGGCAGGTATTCAGACAGATGCGGGTCGGCCGATGGTACCAACAGCGCATGAATGCCCTCTCGGCTCATCAGTTGGCGGATTTGGGCCAGGCGCTGGGGAACCAGTCCATGAGGCAAAGGCTCGGTGCTCATTGTTTCTCCTGCTCATTGATATTGTTGTTCGATGCCGAAGACGGTTTATGGGAGCGTGGCCCAGAACGCTGGCGCAGTCGCGCACGCCGCCTGGATCAGCTGCACCGCCTTGTCGATATCTTGCTCAGTGGTAAAGCGGCCCAGGCTCAAGCGAATGGTCCGGCCGGCTGCACGCGCATCGTGCCCCAGGGCCAGCAGCACGTGGGACGGAGTGTTCTGTGCCGAATTGCAGGCCGAGGTCGCGGAAAATGCAATCGATGCGCCCAACGTCGCCGGGTTGAACTCACCTTCGCTGAACGTCAGGCTCAGCGTGTGGGGAATCCGGTGGCTCGCACTGCCGTTTAGACGCACACCGGGCAAGGCCAGCAGCGGTTCAAGCAAACGATTGCGCAACCGGGCAATCTTAGCGAGTTCTTCGTCGAATACCCCGGCTGCCAGTTCGAATGCCGCGCCCATGGCTGCGATCTGATGGGTCGCCAGGGTTCCGGAGCGCAAACCGCCTTCATGCCCACCGCCGTGAATCTGCGCCGACAGCCGTGGCCGAGCACGGTCGCCGACGTAGAGCGCACCGATGCCCTTGGGGCCATAGATCTTATGCGCGGAAAAAGACATCAGGTCCACCGGCCAACGAGACAGGTCGATCTGTACCTTACCGGCGCCCTGGGCTGCGTCCACATGAAACAGCGCACCGTGCTCACGAACGATATCGCCGATGGCGATGACGTCGTTGACGGTGCCCAACTCGTTGTTCACCAGCATTAGCGATACCAGGAACGTGTCTTCGCACAACGCCTCGCGAACCGCTTGCGGGCTGATCAGGCCCTCGGCGTCGGGTGCCAGCCAGGTCACCGCGACGCCGCTCTCTTCGAGCTGGCGCGCCGTGTCGAGAATCGCCTTGTGTTCGATCAGGCTGGTGATGACATGGCCGGCGGAACCTCTGCGCCCTTGGGCCACCCCTTTGAGGGCCAGGTTATTGGATTCGGTGGCGCCGGACGTCCAGACGATCTGTTCGGGCTGAGCCCCCACCAATTGCGCCACCTGCTGGCGGGCGCACTCCACCGAGCGCCGGGCCTCCTGGCCGAAGGCATGGGCGCTGGAAGCCGGGTTGCCAAAATTGCCGTCAAAGCCCAGACATTCGACCATGACCCGGATGACCCGCTCATCCACCGGTGTGGTGGCGGCGTAGTCAAAATACAAAGGACGTTTATTCATAGGAAACTCGCAGAGCCTGCTCCGGGATCAGGCGCCCTCGTTGGATTCGAGACTAGCAATACCTGATCAAAGACCTTAAAGAAGTCGGACTTCGTTTAAAAGTGCGTAGGAACGCTCCTGAACAGCGAGCTTAGCAGGCATCGCGGCGAAGCTCAGCCCTCAACTGATGCTTTCGAGCAACAACGGATACAGCGAAGCGACCAACAACAGTGCCATGCCCCAGTTGAACACACGCAACCAACGACGATCACGCAACAGGTTGCGCAACAGGCTGCCGCACACCACCCACAGGCTCACGCTGGGCAGGTTGATCAGAGCAAACACCGCCGCAATCACCAACACGTTGAAGAAATAACCCTGGAGTGGCGTGTATGTACTGATGGCACCGATGGCCATGATCCAGGCCTTGGGATTGACCCATTGGAACGCTGCCGCCCCCCAGTAGCTGATCGGCGTATTGTCTCCCGCCTGACTTTCCGAAACCGGACCGGAGTGGGCTATTTTCCACGCCAGGTACAACAGGTACGCCGCGCCGATGTAGCGCAGCGCGGTATAGAGCAGTGGATAAGTCTGAAACACCGCGCCCAGGCCAAGACCCACCGCCAGCACCAGGAAAAAGAAGCCGCAGGTAATACCCAGCATGTGAGGAATGGTGCGGTTGAAACCGAAATTGACACCCGAGGCCAACAACATGGTGTTGTTAGGTCCAGGCGTGATCGAGGTCACCAGGGCAAACAGGGCGAAGCCCAGCAGCAGGTCAAGCGAAAGGGTCATTTCAAGTCAGTCCATCAGGGCGGTCAGTCAAGCCATGACCCTACCCCACGCCTTGGCGCAAACCCACGGACAGTTGGGCGAAACTTTAAGCGGTACAGTCCCTCAGCTTGACCGGCCAGGTTGCGGCACGACCTGCTCGGCGCTCATTTGGCCCTGATCGTCGAAACCCACATTTTTCTGCGACGAACCGAGCAACTCGGCTTTTTTCGCGTGGTACTCATCAAACGAGAGGCCTCGACGATTCAAGGCTTCAAGGGCCAGCTCGCGGGTCTCATCGGCCGTGTAAGGGCGCAGCTCCGGGGAGGAACTGGCGCAGCCGCTCAGGAGGGTGGCGGTCAACAGCAGCAAAACAGCAAGGGTACGGTTCATGACGAGTGTCCGGCGTTCTGGAGTTGGGCGATGAACAAAGGCTACCCACCAGCCCTGCACGGCAGAAATCAACCCTCTCAATAGTGGCTATTGCCTTTGTGGATCAGCCGCTGCATTCAGTCGACCAACTGGCAATGCAGCGCGTTGTCCAGGCTGCGTTCGATGTTGCGCAGCACTTGGAACGAGCCAAACGTCACAGCTTTGGCTCGATGAGCCTGGATCAGCCGCCAGAAATTCTGCTCGCCACTTTCGAAACTTCGAAGCGCCGCCTCGCCTGCCTCGCGGGTTTGCCACTGCAGATAGTTGAGTACGCGCCGACCATCCTCGCTGGCCTGGATACTGGCACTCAGGAACCCCCGGTGGTCCCGAGCCAGGCGCTCGGTCTGCTCCGACAAGGCCGTTACCAGCGCCTGTTGCCATTGAGGCTCGATATCGAACTCCATCAACTGGGTGAAACTGCGATTGTTCCTTGGTAATTGCATGAAAGGTCCCCTCTGCACGTAAGGCGGATCTTGCGATCCGAACGCAGGCAGGGTAAAACCTAAAGTTAACTCTAGGTCAAGCAGAGAATTGAGCGGTGACGCAGATCGATGTCCACAAGGAACTCACCGTCGGCCAAGTAGCCGCCCGCAGCGGCGTGGCGGTCACGGCCTTGCACTTTTATGAATCCAAGGGGCTGATCAAAAGCACACGCAACCCGGGCAACCAACGTCGTTACTCACGGACAGTGTTGCGCCGTGTGGCGCTGATCAAGGTTGCCCAGCGCCTGGGCATTCCCTTGGCGGAAATCGGCGAAGCGTTGAAAAACCTGCCGGACAACCGTGCGCCAACGGCCGCCGACTGGCAGACCTTGTCGGCGCAGTGGAGCCGGGACCTGGACGAGCGCATCAACCAATTGATGGCGCTGCGCGATCGACTCACCGGCTGCATCGGCTGCGGATGCCTGTCGATGGACGCTTGCCCGCTGCGCAATCAGGGCGATGTGCTGGGCAAACACGGGCCAGGGGCTCACCTGTTGGAGCAGCCGTGAAGCGTTCGTCGGAACATGACCCCGTCCACGGCGGCTGACCTATAGTGGGTGGGCGTAAACCGACGAAGACTCTCTTCGCCTCCCATAACAACAAGGAGAACCGTCATGGGCGTCAAAGCCATTCCCGAAGGTTTCCATAACATCACGCCCTACCTGGGCATTCAAAAAGCTGCCGAAGCCATCGACTTCTACAAAAAAGCCTTCAATGCCACCGAGGTCATGCGCCTGGCCATGCCCGACGGCCGCATCGGGCATGCCGAACTGCGGATCAACGGTTTTCCGATCATGCTCGGTACGCCTTGCGACCAAGGCCCGCTGAGCAACCCGGACCAATCGCCATCGGTCGGCCTGCATTTATATGTCGAGGACGTGGACAGCGCATTTGCCCAGGCCATCGCTGCCGGTGGCACGTTGATTTCCGAGGTCAAGGACCAGTTCTACGGCGATCGCACCGGCACCTTGAAAGATCCCTATGGGCATCTGTGGTTCCTGGCAACGCACAAGGAGGATTTGAGCCAGGAACAGATCGAACAACGGGCCAGGGAAATGCTTCAACAGCAAGGCTGATTTGCCCTTGCTCCCGCGGGGTTACGCCCCGTAGGAGCTGTCGAGTGCAACGAGGCTGCGATCTTTCCCCTGACACTTGAGCCTCAAGCGAAAGATCAAAAGATCAAAAGATCGCAGCCTTAGGCAGCTCCGACCACGCGAAACATTTTCTTTCATCTTCCTCTTCAGGATTGCGATCGCTCGTTCGTCTTAATTAGATGCAGTAGGCCGCGTCGGCAAAAGCCACCGTCTGCTTTTTGCGGTTCAAGGTATTGCGAAGCCCGTAATACCGAACCTTTCATCGAATCAAGACGTTCAATCATGTCGAAGAAATCCCGCTCCAAACTCTGGTTCCTGGTCCATAGCTGGCTGGCATTGCCCGTCTGGTTTTTCGTGCTCATCGTTTGCGTCACTGGCACCCTGGCGGTGGTCAGCCAGGAGATTGTCTGGCTCGTCAACCCTGAGATGCGCGCCAGCAAGCCTTCGGACGATGCCGCCCTGCTCAGCTACGACCAGATCATCAGCGCGATCAAGCAGAACCAGCCGCAAACCCAGGTGCAAAGCATCATTCGCCCGGACGAGTCGCACTTTGCCCTGGAAGTCGGCGTGACCTACCCTGACGGACGCCCCGACACGGTCTACGTCAACCCGTACAGCGGCGTCATCCAAGGCTCGGCGCCGACATTCAACTTCCAGGCCTTCACCCGCGCCCTGCATGGCTGGTGGCTGGTGCCGTTCACCAATGGCTACAGCTGGGGCTGGTACCTGGTGTCGTTCCTGGGCCTGCCGTTGCTCGCATCCCTGGTGACCGGGCTGGTGGTCTACAAGCGTTTCTGGAAAGGCTTCTTCCGTCCGACCCTGCGAATTCGCCATGGCGCGCGGATTTTCTGGGGTGATTTCCACCGGCTCAGCGGGATCTGGTCGATCTGGTTCATCGCGGTCATCTCCGTTACCGGCACCTGGTTCCTGATTCAGGCCTTGCTGGGCGACAACCAGATCTCCATTTCCAGCGAACCGGTCATCCCGGTGGTGGCCCGTGAAAACGTGCCATTGTCCGTCGACGGCCTGCCGCCCCCGCAGTTGAACCTGGACCGAGCCATCGAAATCGCCCAGCAACGCATCCCGGGATTGGAAGCAAGTTTCATCAGCCTGCCCGGCAATGCCTACAGCCATCTGGAAGTCGGCGGCCGTGGTTGGTATCCGCTGATGTTCCAGACCGCCACCATCAATCCCTATAACGGTGACGTGGCCGCCTCGCGGCTGCTGTCCGACCGCACGACGCTGGAATTTGTCACCGAATCCATGCGCCCGTTGCACACCGGCGACTTCGGCGGCCTGTGGATCAAGCTCATCTGGTTTTTCTTCGGCTTGGTCCTGAGCTTGATGGTGCTCAGCGGGCTGCTGATCTGGACCAAACGCACGGCCCTGGCCACCGCCAATGCCCTCAAGCGTAGTCAGAAACCCTCCCGTGAACCCCGCATCGCGCAGGCATTGCAGCCGTCGGTCCACCGTGAGTCGTCGGAGGGCTACCTGTGAATCCGTCCAATGCCGCTTCATCACCGTCACGCCTGAGCCCGTTCTGGCGTAAATGGCGCTTTCACCTCAACGTGCTGTTACTGCTGATCCCCCTGGGGTTCATGCCCAAATATTTATCCGAAGCCGCGCTGTTCCGCGGGGACACCGGGCTTGGCGAGCGGGAAGTCGGTGAAGTCCAGGTCGGACCCTGGAGTCTGCGCCTGGCGGAATTTCGCAACGAAGCCCCACGCGTCCAAGGGCCTGCCGGCCCCATGAAGCATTTCAACGCGGCCCTGTGCGAACGCTGTATCGGTCAGGTCAAGGCCACCTACCTGCGCGTCGGCAAACCTCGCAGCCTAAGGGCCGCCGGGGTGATTTTCTTCGGCTCCCCCTATCGCATGGGCGCCGTGTTGCCGGTCCCGCCAAAGACCCATCCCGATGCCGAACTGTGGATAACCCTCGAGGGTTGGGACGGTTCGATGCATCAGGCCTCCATTCCCCTGAGCCAGGCCTCCCCGGCCACCGTCGCCTGGCTGAAGAACCAAGGACCCAAACCATGACCTTGCGCACTTTATCCAACGGCCTGGCATTGCTGTTCTGCGCAGGTGCAAGCACCAGCGCCTTGGCTCACAACCCATTGTGCGAATGCAAAGCCATCGACGCCGAGCAGATCCAATGCACCGGCGGTTTTTCCGACGGCAGCGGCGCGCCCGGAGTGACCCTGGACGTGATCGGCTATGACGAGACCATCCTCGTCCCGGGCAAGCTCGGTGCCGACTCGAAGCTGACCTTCAAGAAGCCGGACGCTGAGTTCTACGTGCTCTTCGACGCCGGCCCCGGCCACGTTGTGGAAATCGACCAAGCCGACATCGAGGCCCCATGACCAACACCACAACTCAAGTCATCCGCCCCGCTGGCGCGGGCCATGAAACCCTGTATGTGTTACTGCTGTGTCTGCTCATCGTACTGGTCGCCGGGTCTGTGGTGGCCTGGCATGGCAAAGCCGAAGCCCCCCCTCAGCTGGCCTCGAACCAACTCGACGCCCGCCGCGACCTCAGCGCCGCCGAGCAAGGCATCTACGCCGACCTGCGGGTGACCCTGGATGAAATCCGCTTGCTGCGCGAAGACCAACCCACCCTGCCCGGCCCGAAAACCCTGGCCGAAGAAGGCTTCGCGCCGTTCGCCCAGGACGCCAGCTCCGTCAGCCGGGGCGGCCACACCTGGCAACAACTGCAGGACCAGGCCTACTTCGGCGTCAGTGCCAATTCTTCCGTGGCCGGTTCGTTTCTGATGCGCATCGGCGAAGCAACCGACGCCGCGCCGGACATCTGGCTCAACCGCCGCAATGGCCTCGCGACACCTGCTGCGCTGGACGACGCTGCTTTGTCCGCCGCTGGCTGGCAACAGATCGTCGCGCAATTCGATGCCGGCGTAACCCGCCAGCACCGACACTGACCCCACGCCTTCATTCGAGAGAAGACCGTTTGCCCATGCCTATTGCATCCCCCCGCCGCCCCTTGCGGCGCCTACTGTTGATCGGCCTGCTGGCCTGCCTGTTTACCTCGCAGGCGTACGCCGTAACAGCCAAGCGCCTGCGCATCGGCATTACCCTGCACCCTTATTACAGCTATGTGACCAACATCGTCGGCGACAAGGCCGAGGTCGTGCCGTTGATCCCGGCCGGTTTCAACCCCCATGCCTATGAACCACGGGCCGAGGACATCAAGCGCATCAGCGGTCTCGACGTGATCGTGCTCAACGGTGTGGGCCACGACGACTTCGCCGACCGCATGATCGCCGCCAGCGAAACCCCGAACATGAAAGTGATCGAGGCCAATGAAAACGTGCCCCTGCTAGCCGCCACCGGCACGGCGGCCCGTGGCGCGGGCAAGGTCGTGAACCCACACACCTTCCTGTCCATCAGCGCTTCCATTGCCCAGGTCAATAACATCGCCCGGGAGTTGGGCAAGCTCGACCCGGACAATGCCAAGGCCTACACCCAGAACGCCCGCGCCTATGGCAAGCGCTTGCGGCAGATGCGAGCCGCCGCCCTGGCGAAGCTGACCCAGGCCCCCAATGCCGAGTTGCGGGTCGCCACGGTGCATGCCGCCTACGACTACCTGTTGCGCGAATTCGGCCTGGAGGTGACCGCCGTGGTCGAGCCGGCCCACGGTATCGAACCGAGCCCCAGCCAGTTGAAGAAAACCATCGACCAACTGCGCGAGCTCGACGTAAAGGTGATCTTCTCGGAAATGGATTTCCCGTCCACCTACGTCGACACCATTCAGCGTGAATCGGGTGTGAAGCTGTACCCGCTCTCGCACATTTCCTACGGCGCCTACAGCCCCGAGAAGTACGAAAAGGAAATGGCCGGTAACCTCGACACCGTGGTCCGGGCAATCCAGGAGGCTGGCGCATGACCGTCCAGGAAACCCTCACCCTGCACCGCGTCGGCCCCTTGATTGAGTTCGCCGACGTCAGCCTGAACCTGGGCCGCACCACCATTCTCGACAACGTGGCATTTCATGTGGAGCCCGGCAGCATCCATGCCTTGGTGGGCCCCAATGGCGGCGGCAAGAGCTCGCTGATCAAGACCTTGCTCGGGCAGATGCCGCACCAGGGACGTCTGAGCCTGCAATGGCCAGGCGAGCCCGGTGTGATCGGCTACGTGCCCCAAGCGCTGGAGTTCGACCGAGGCTTGCCCATGACGGTGGAGGATTTCATGGCGGCGATGTGTCAGCGGCGGCCGGCCTTTCTCGGTTTGAGCAAGCAATACGCTGGCGCCATTGGTCAGGCCCTGGAACGGGTCGGCATGGAGGACAAGCGCAAACGGCGCATGGGTGCGCTGTCCGGCGGTGAGCGCCAACGCGTGTTGCTGGCCCAGGGGTTGATTCCCTCGCCGCAACTGCTCGTGCTGGATGAACCGATGTCGGCCCTGGACGAGGCCGGCATCCAGGTGTTCGAACGGTTGCTGCAGCACTGGCGCCGAGCAGGAATCACCGTGCTCTGGATCGAACATGACCTGGAAGCCGTCGGGCGCTTGGCCGACCGTGTCACCGGCCTGAACCGCGGGGTGCTGTTCGACGGTCCGCCCCGCCAAACCCTGACGCCAGAACGCCTGCTGACGCTGTTCTCCACCCATCCGCGCACGAACGGGAGCGCTGCCTGATGAGCTATGAAGCCTTTCGTTTGATGGTCCAGGGCTGGGCTTCGGCCGGTTACCTGCCCGAAGCGCTGGCCTATGGGTTCGTGGTCAATGCGTTGCTGGCCGGGTTGTTGATCGGCCCTGTGCTGGGCGGCCTCGGCACGCTGGTGGTGGTCAAGCGCTTCGCGTTTTTCTCCGAGGCGGTGGGCCATGCGGCGCTGACTGGCGTGGCCATCGGCATCCTGCTCGGCGAACCCTACACCGGGCCTTACGGCAGCCTGTTCGGCTACTGCCTGTTGTTCGGCATCCTGCTCAATTACCTGCGCAACCGCACTGGCCTGGCGCCCGACACGCTGATCGGCGTCTTCCTGTCGGTGTCCCTGGCCCTGGGCGCCAGCCTGCTGTTGATCCTGGCGGGCAAGATCAACGTGCACATCCTGGAGAACGTACTGTTTGGTTCGGTGCTGACGGTCAATGGCAATGACCTGCTGGTGCTGGCGGTGGTCGGCTCGCTGGTAATGGCCCTGGCCTTGCCGCTGTACAACCGCATCATGCTCGCCAGCTTCAACCCGCAACTGGCGGCGGTGCGCGGGGTGGCGGTCAAGACCCTGGACTACTTGTTCGTGGTGCTGGTGACGCTGATCACCGTGGCGGCGGTAAAAGTCATTGGCGCCATTCTGGTGGGTGCGTTGCTGGTGATTCCGGCGGCGGCGGCGCGCCTGCTCAGCCAATCATTGAAAGGCTTTTTCTGGTGTTCAGTGCTGATCGCCACCGCCAGCACCTTGTGCGGGATTCTCGCGCCGATCGTGTTCGACCTGCCGATCCCGTCAGGCGCTGCGATCATCCTGGTGGCCGGCATCGCCTTCGCCCTGAGCGCCATCGCCCGCGGTGTCGTCCCCAGCCTCAAAGGGAATCTTGGATAAATGGTTTTTTCATTGCGACAACTGACCCTGGCCGTGGCGTTGTGCGGCGTGGCCGTCACCTCATCATTTGCCAGCGAAAAGGTCCGGCTGCTGGCATCGTTGCCGGTCACCTACGGATTGGGCGAGGCCTTGCTCAAGGGCACCGAGGTCAGCCTGGAGCGGGCGGCGCCCGTCAATCTGCCAGGCACCCGGCAAAGTGCCTACTTCAGCGGCCGTGGCGCACCGGCCTTGAGCAAACTGGCCAGCGATGCTGACGGGGTGATCGGCCTGCGCTCGCTATGGCCGGACGATCCGCTGTACCCCATGGCGCGACGCAGCAATATCCGCATCGTCGAAGTCGATGCCGCGCGCCCGGTGGACGGCGCCCTGCCCGGTATCGCCGTGCAACCGGGCAAGGCCGACGGCCTGGCGAGCCAGCCGTGGATGGCCAGCCATAACCTGGGGCGCATGGCCGACGTGATCGCCGCCGATCTGGTACGCCTGACCCCGGCGGACAAACCGAAGATCGACGCCAACCTCGCGGCCCTCAAGCAGCGCCTGCTCAAACTCAGTGCCGACAGCGAAAAACGCCTCGCCAGCGCCGATAACCTGAGCGTGGTCAGCCTGAGCGAGCATTTCGGCTACCTGATCAGCGGGCTCAATCTGGACGCAATCAGCACCGATGCCCGGCCCGACGCCGAATGGACAGGTGAAGCCCTCAAGCAGTTGAGCACAACGTTGAAAGACAATGACGTGGCGCTGGTGCTGCATCATCGCCAGCCTTCGGATGCGCTGAAGGCAGCCATCACAGAGGGAGGTAGCCGGTTGCTGGTGTTGGGCACCGATGGGACCGATCCGGTGGCGGAGTTGGAAAGCAATGTAGGACTGGTGGTCACCGCACTGACGGCAGACTGACGGAAGAAATACGATCAACCTGTGGGAGCGAGCCTGCTCGCGATGAGGTCGGCACATTCAACATTGGCGTCGACTGATACACCGCCATCGCGAGCAGGCTCGCTCCCACAGGTTTTGTATTGTTCCTGAAGCATCGAGTTAGAAAACATCCCCCGGCACCCGCACAAACCCTTCCATCAACACCCGCGCGCTACGGCTCATGATGGCTTTTTTCACGGTCCATTCGCCGTTGACCTGGCTGGCCTCGGCGCCGACGCGCAGGGTGCCGGAGGGGTGGCCGAAACGCACGGCGTTGCGCTCGATGCCGCCGGCCGCGAGGTTGACCACAGTGCCGGAAATCGCCGCGGCGGTGCCGATGGCCACCGCTGCGGTGCCCATCATGGCGTGGTGCAGCTTGCCCATGGACAGCGCCCGTACCAACAGGTCAACGTCCCCGGCCGCGACGGCTTTTCCGCTGGATGAAACGTAGTCCGCCGGCGGCGCGACGAACGCCACTTTCGGGGTGTGCTGGCGCTGGGCGGATTCGTCCAGGTGCTTGATCAAGCCCATGCGCAAGGCGCCATGGGCGCGGATGGTTTCGAACATGGCCAACGCCTTGGGGTCACCGTTGATGGCGCCCTGCAATTCGGTGCCGGTGTAGCCGACGTCCCGGGCATTGATGAAAATCGTCGGGATCCCGGCGTTGATCAGCGTCGCCTTGAAGGTGCCAACGCCTGGCACTTGCAAATCGTCCACCAGATTGCCGGTGGGAAACATCGAGCCACCAACGCCCTCTTCTTCTGCCGCCGGGTCCATGAATTCCAATTGCACTTCGGCCGCCGGAAAGGTCACGCCGTCGAGTTCGAAGTCACCGGTTTCCTGAACCGCGCCGTCGGTGATCGGCACATGGGCGATGATGGTCTTGCCGATGTTGGCCTGCCAGATCCGCACCACGGCCACGCCGTTTTGTGGAATGCGACCGGCGTCAACCAAACCACTGCTGATAGCGAATGAACCGACCGCCGCCGACAGGTTGCCGCAGTTGCCACTCCAGTCCACGAACGGCTTGTCGATGGACACCTGGCCGAACAGATAATCGACATCGTGGTCGGCCCGGGGGCTCTTGGACAGGATCACGGTCTTGCTGGTGCTGGACGTCGCGCCGCCCATGCCATCGATCTGTTTCTCGTACGGGTCGGGGCTGCCGATCACCCGCAGCAGCAAGGCATCCCGGACAGCGCCTGGGACGCGGGCCGCTTCGGGCAGGTCTTGCAGGCTGAAGAACACGCCTTTGCTGGTGCCACCACGCATGTAGGTAGCGGGAATTTTGATTTGCGGTGCGTGAGCCATGATGCTCCTCAAGCGGACACGCCGGGTGTCCGCAGTTGTGATTTAGACGGCAACCGCCGATTCAAGGAAATCCTGGGCAAAGCGTTGCAGCACGCCCCCGGCTTCATAGATCGACACTTCTTCAGCGGTATCGAGGCGGCAGGTCACTGGCACTTCGACGCGCTCGCCGTTCTTGCGAGTGATGACCAACGTCAGCGTCGCACGCGGGGTGCGCTCGCCGATCACGTCATAGATTTCGCTGCCGTCGATGCCCAGGGTCTTGCGATCGGTGCCGGGCTTGAACTCCAGCGGCAACACGCCCATGCCCACCAGGTTGGTGCGGTGGATGCGCTCGAAACCTTCGGCAGCGATCGCCTCGACACCGGCCAGGCGCACGCCCTTGGCCGCCCAGTCCCGGGACGAACCCTGGCCGTAGTCGGCGCCGGCAATGATGATCAGCGGCTGCTTGCGCTCCATGTAGGTCTCGATGGCTTCCCACATGCGCATGACCTTGCCTTCGGGCTCGACCCGGGCCAGGGAGCCCTGCTTGACCTTGCCGTTTTCCTGGACCATTTCGTTGAACAGTTTCGGGTTGGCAAAGGTGGCACGTTGCGCGGTCAGGTGGTCACCGCGGTGAGTCGCATAGGAGTTGAAGTCTTCTTCCGGCAGGCCCATTTTCGCCAGGTATTCACCCGCGGCGCTGTCCAGCATGATGGCGTTGGACGGCGACAGGTGATCGGTGGTGATGTTGTCCGGCAGCACCGCCAGCGGGCGCATGCCCTTGAGCGGCCGCGCACCGGCCAGCGCGCCTTCCCAATACGGCGGACGACGGATGTAGGTGCTTTGTGGGCGCCAGTCGTACAGCGGCGTCACTTTCGGCCCGGTGTCTTCCTGGATGGCGAACATCGGGATGTACACCTGGCGGAACTGCTCCGGTTTCACCGAGGCCTTGACCACCGCGTCGATTTCTTCGTCGCTCGGCCAGATGTCCTTGAGGCGGATTTCCCGACCGTCCACCACGCCCAGTACATCCTTCTCGATGTCGAAGCGGATGGTCCCGGCGATGGCATAAGCGACCACCAGCGGTGGCGAGGCGAGGAACGCCTGCTTGGCGTACGGATGGATACGCCCGTCGAAGTTGCGGTTACCCGACAACACGGCGGTGGCGTACAGGTCGCGGTCGATGATTTCCTGTTGGATCACCGGGTCCAGCGCGCCGGACATGCCGTTGCAGGTGGTGCAGGCGAACGCCACCACGCCGAAGCCCAGCGTCTCAAGCTCGGACGTCAGGCCCGCTTCATCCAGGTACAGCGCCACGGTTTTCGAACCCGGCGCCAGGGACGACTTGACCCACGGCTTGCGGACTAGGCCCAGGCGGTTGGCGTTGCGCGCCAGCAGACCGGCGGCGATCACGTTGCGCGGGTTGCTGGTGTTGGTGCAACTGGTGATGGCGGCGATGATCACCGCACCGTCGGGCATTTGCCCGGGCACATCGTCCCACTGCCCGGAAATGCCTTTGGCAGCCAGATCCGACACCGCGACACGGGCGTGCGGGTTGCTGGGACCGGCCATGTTGCGCACCACAGACGACAGGTCGAAGGTCAGACCCCGCTCGTATTGCGCGCCCTTGAGCTTGTCGGCCCACAGGCCGGCCTGTTTGGCGTAAGTCTCGACCAGTCGCACTTGGTCGTCTTCGCGACCGGTGAGTTTCAGGTAATCGATGGTTTGCTGGTCGATGTAGAACATCGCCGCCGTGGCACCGTACTCCGGGGCCATGTTGGAAATGGTCGCGCGGTCGCCCAAGGTCAGGGCACTGGCGCCTTCGCCGAAAAACTCCAGCCAGGCACCGACAACTTTTTGCTTGCGCAGGAACTCGGTCAGCGCCAGCACCATGTCGGTGGCGGTGATGCCCGGTTGCAGCTTGCCGGTCAGCTCGACGCCGATGATTTCCGGCAGGCGCATCCACGAGGCGCGGCCGAGCATGACGCTTTCAGCTTCCAGGCCACCGACGCCTATGGCGATCACGCCCAGGGCATCGACGTGGGGCGTGTGGCTGTCGGTGCCCACGCAGGTGTCGGGGAACGCCACGCCGTCACGCTGTTGGATCACCGGGGACATTTTTTCCAGGTTGATCTGGTGCATGATCCCGTTGCCCGGCGGAATCACGTCGACGTTCTTGAAGGCCTTCTTGGTCCAGTTGATGAAGTGGAAACGGTCTTCGTTACGCCGGTCTTCGATAGCGCGGTTCTTGGCGAAGGCCTGGGGATCGGACCCACCGCTTTCTACCGCCAGGGAGTGGTCGACGATCAGTTGGGTTGGCACCACCGGGTTGACCTGCGCCGGGTCACCGCCCTGCAAGGCGATGGCGTCGCGCAGGCCAGCCAGGTCCACCAGCGCGGTCTGGCCGAGAATGTCATGGCACACCACGCGGGCCGGGAACCACGGGAAGTCCAGGTCGCGCTTGCGCTCGATCAGTTGCAGCAGCGACTCGCCCAGCGTGGCCGGGTCGCAGCGCCGCACCAGGTTCTCCGCCAGCACGCGGGAGGTGTACGGCAGGCCGTCGTAGGCGCCGGGGCGAATGGCATCCACGGCCTCGCGAACGTCGAAATAATCCAGCGAAGTGCCGGGCAGCGGTTTGCGAAATTCTGTGTTCATCGTCAGGACTCGGGTCACGGTGGTTTCAGAAGGGTGGCGCAGCTACTGAAGTGAACATGTTCCCTTGTGGGAGCGAGCCTGCTCGCGATTGCGGTGTGTCAGCCAACATTGATGCTGCTGACCCGACGCTATCGCGAGCAGGCTCGCTCCCACAGGGTTCAGGGTTTATCCAGTGCCTGCGGCTAGAACCCTCCAGCTCAGCGTTGTTCGATTGGCACGAACTTGCGCTGTTCGACGCCGGTGTATTCGGCGCTCGGTCGGATGATGCGGTTGTTGGCGCGTTGCTCGAACACGTGGGCGGCCCAGCCGGTCAGGCGCGAGCAGACGAAGATCGGCGTGAACAGCTTGGTCGCAATGCCCATGAAGTGGTACGCCGAGGCATGGTAGAAATCGGCGTTAGGGAACAGTTTCTTCTGCTCCCACATGGTCTTGTCGATGGCTTCGGAGACCGGGAACAGCACGGTGTCGCCCACTTCGTCGGCGAGTTTTTTCGACCAGCCCTTGATCACCTCGTTGCGCGGGTCGTTGTCCTTATAGATCGCATGGCCAAAGCCCATGATCTTGTCTTTGCGCGCGAGCATGCCGAGGGTGCCTTCGATGGCGTCCTGCGGCGAGCTGAAGCGCTCGATCATTTCCATCGCCGCTTCGTTGGCGCCGCCGTGCAGCGGGCCGCGCAACGAGCCAATGGCGGCGGTGATGCAGGAGAACAGGTCCGACAGCGTGGAGGCACAGACCCGGGCGGTGAAGGTCGAGGCGTTGAATTCGTGCTCGGCGTAGAGGATCAGCGACACGTTCATCACCTTGACGTGCAGCTCGCTCGGCTTCTTGCCATGCAGCAGGTGCAGGAAATGGCCGCCGATGGACACTTCGTCGGTCATACACTCAATGCGCTGGCCTTGGTGGCTGAAGCGATACCAGTAGCACATGATCGCCGGGAACGCGGCCAGCAGACGGTCAGTCTTGTCGTGTTGCTCGGAAAAGTCCTGCTCGGGCTCCAAGTTGCCCAGGAACGAGCAGCCGGTGCGCATCACATCCATCGGGTGGGCGTCGGCGGGAATGAGCTCCAGCACTTCTTTCAAGGCTTGGGGCAGGTCCCGCAGTTGGCTCAGCTTGCGTGTATAGGTATCCAGCTGGGCCTGGGTCGGCAGCTCGCCGTATAGCAACAGGTAGGCCACTTCTTCAAATTGCGCATCTGCCGCCAGGTCGCGAACGTCGTAGCCGCGATAGGTCAGGCCGGCGCCCGACTGGCCTACGGTGGACAATGCGGTTTGCCCGGCCACCTGGCCACGGAGCCCGGCGCCACTGAGTACTTTTGCTTCGGCCATTTGCTGTCTCCATTTTTTAGATTTGTAGAGAATGGGGGGGAACGATCGCCGCCTCGTTGCACTCGACAGCTCCTACACAGCACCTACGCGGTCCAACTCTGGAGCTGTCGAGCGAAGCGAGGCGGCGATCTTTTCATTTTTTCGCCGCGAACAACGCATCGAGCTTCTGCTCGAAGGTGTGGTAGTCGATGCGATCGTAAAGCTCCATGCGGGTCTGCATGGTGTCGATGACGTTTTGTTGCGTGCCGTCGCGGCGGATCGCGGTGTAGACGTTCTCGGCGGCCTTGTTCATGGCCCGGAAGGCCGACAACGGGTAGAGCACCAGGGACACGTCGGCACCGGCCAACTGTTCGGTGGTGTACAGCGGGGTCGCGCCGAATTCAGTGATGTTGGCCAGGATCGGCGCTTTCACGCGGCTGGCGAACAGCTTGTACATTTCAAGCTCGGTGATGGCCTCCGGAAAAATCATGTCGGCACCGGCCTCGATGCAGGCCGCGGCGCGGTCCAAGGCTGATTCCAAGCCTTCCACCGCCAGGGCATCGGTACGGGCCATGATCACGAAACTGTCATCGGTACGGGCATCGACGGCAGCCTTGATGCGGTCGACCATCTCTTGCTGCGAGACGATTTCCTTGTTCGGACGATGGCCGCAACGCTTGGCTCCGACCTGGTCCTCGATATGGATGGCCGCCGCGCCGAACTTGATCATCGACTTGACCGTGCGCGCCACGTTGAACGCCGAGGAACCAAAACCGGTGTCCACGTCTACCAGCAGCGGCAGGTCGCACACGTCGGTGATACGGCGCACATCGGTCAGCACGTCATCCAGGCCGGTGATGCCCAGGTCCGGCACGCCGAGGGAGCCAGCCGCCACGCCGCCACCCGACAGGTAGATCGCCTTGAAACCGGCGCGTTTGGCCAGCAGCGCGTGATTGGCGTTGATCGTGCCCACCACTTGCAGCGGATGCTCATTGGCGACCGCATCGCGGAAACGCTGGCCTGGAGTGCTGTTGCTCATGACTCACCTCGTTCAGTGGCGGCGCTGTCCTGGAAATGACGCGCGATGTTGCGTTTGGAAGCGCCGATGTGTCGGCGCATCAATAATTCAGCCAGCTCGCCGTCACGGTCGGCGATGGCGTCTAGAATCCGATGGTGCTCGGCAAAGGCCTGGCGCGGACGGTTGGGCGTGGTGGAAAACTGGATGCGGTACATGCGCACCAATTGGTACAGCTCGCCGCAAAGCATTTGCGTCAAGGTGCGGTTGCCGCTGCCCTGGATGATCCGATAATGGAAGTCGAAATCGCCTTCCTGCTGGTAATAACCAACACCGGCCTGGAACGCCGCATCGCGTTCGTGGGTTTCCAGCACCCGGCGCAGCTCGTCAATTTCTTCCAGGGTCATGCGTTCGGCCGCCAGACGGCAGGCCATGCCTTCGAGAGACTCACGGATTTCGTAGAGTTCCAGCAGCTCGGCATGGCTCAGCGACACCACCCGGGCGCCGACGTGAGGCACCCGCACCAGCAGGCGCTGGCCTTCCAGGCGATGGATCGCCTCGCGCAGCGGCCCGCGGCTGATGCCGTAGGTACGTGCCAGCTCCGGCTCGGAGATCTTGCTGCCAGGGGCGATCTCGCCTTTGACGATGGCGGCCTGGATACGTCGGAAGACGTTTTCGGAGAGGGTCTCCGAATCGTCCTGGGCCATCACCGGGGTTTCGAGCTGATCGAGCATATTGTCGACACCTTGCAAATCAATACGGCAAAAACTAACCAATAGCGGCGTTAACGTCAAAACAAAAATAAACATTGTCGACAATCGTCTAATAAGCCCACCTACCATAACCGCTCGTTTGAATGCGTCGTAGCGTCCGGCCAGCGGTGGCGTCAGAAAACCACCGTGCTAGAATGCCGCGCGATTTGCCACTCTCCTTTTATAGGGAAGGCTACCCAGGGAGCTTGTGCAGCAATGCCAGGGCCTGAACCGATAAACGGAACGCTGCGCACCAGGATCTATGACACTCAAGCCCTTCACCGCTGTTCTATATTTCATGTGCCTGCCGGGGCTTGCCGCGGCGGGTGAAAAAACCGTGTACGGCCTCAACGAATACGCTGCCCTGCAGGGCATCGACCTGGAGGTCGCCGCCAAACTGGACACCGGCGCCAAGACCGCTTCCCTCAGTGCCCGGGACATCAAGCGCTTCAAGCGCAATGGCGAATCCTGGGTGCGCTTTTACCTGGCCATCGACGCGGCCCACTCGCACCCCATCGAACGTCCGCTGGCCCGGGTCAGCAAGATCAAACGCCGCGCCGGTGACTACGATCCGGAAGAGGGCAAGAAATACACGGCCCGACCGGTCATCGAACTGGACATCTGCATGGGCTCGGCCTTGCGCAGCATCGAAGTGAACCTGACCGACCGCAGCGCCTTCCAATATCCGTTGCTGATCGGCTCCGAGGCGCTCAAGCGCTTCGACGCACTGGTCGACCCCAGCCTTAAATACGCCGCCGGCAAACCTGCCTGCACCAATGCCGCTCATACCGCAGAGTAATTTCCAATGCGCTCTCTTACCCTCCATCTGAAAATACTGATCGCCATCCTGGTGACGGTGGGCCTGTCGGTGACGGCCTATCAGATTTTCGTGCTCGGCATCCCGGTCAACGAAGACGCCACCGACGACTTGTGGAACATCGACGCCAAGGTCGAGTTCGTGCCCAATGCCAAGGATCCGGTGAAGATCCAGATGTTCGTGCCACCGCTGAGCCTCGACTACGTGAGCCTCAACGAGAGTTTCATTTCCAATAATTACGGCGTATCGGTGAACCGGGTCGACGGTAACCGCAAGGTGACGTGGTCGGCCCGTCGCGCCAAGGGCAACCAGACCCTTTACTACCGCCTGGTGCTGACCAAGCGCTACAGCACCGAAAAATCCAAGGTCAAGGGCCCGACCTTCCGCGACAGCATCGCCGTCGAAGGCCCGGAGAAGCTGGCCTCCGAAGCCCTGCTCGCGCCGATCCGCCAGCATTCGGCCGATGTCGAGACGTTCATCAGCGAAGCGATCAAGCGGGTCAACAACCTCAACGACGACAACGTCAAGCTGTTGCTGGCCGGCGACCCTTCCTCGGCCAACAAGGCGCGAATCGTCGAACTGGTGCTGTCCATCGCCCACGTGCCGGTGGAAAAGGTCCACACCATCCGCCTGGTGACCGGGCAGCCGCAGACACCTGAGCTGTGGCTGCGCAGTTTCAACGGCACCGACTGGCTGTATTTCAACCCGGACACTGGCGAACAGGGGCTGCCCAGCGACCGCCTGCTGTGGTGGACCGGCGATGAAAACCTGATCTCCGTCGATGGTGGCAAGAAGGCCACCGTCACCTTCAGCATGAACAACAGCGAAATGAACGCCATTCGCCTGGCCAAGCTGACGGACGAGAACACCGACGCCAGCTTCCTCGAATACTCGCTCTACGGACTGCCGCTGCAGACCCAGCAAACCTTCATGATCATGGTGATGATCCCGATCGGCGTGCTGGTCATCCTGATCCTGCGCAACCTGATCGGCCTGCAAACCCTCGGGACCTTCACCCCGGTGCTGATCGCCCTGGCCTTCCGCGAGACCCAACTGGGTTTTGGCATCATCCTGTTCACGGTGATCACCGCGCTGGGCCTGTCGCTGCGTTCATACCTGGAGCACCTCAAGCTGCAAATGCTGCCGAGACTCTCGGTGGTGCTGACGTTCGTGGTGGTTCTGATCGCCGCCATCAGCCTGTTCAGCCATAAGCTGGGCCTGGAACGCGGCCTGTCGGTGGCGTTGTTCCCGATGGTGATCCTGACCATGACCATCGAACGCCTGTCCATCACCTGGGAAGAGCGCGGCGCCGGCCACGCGATGAAAGTCGCCATCGGCACCCTGTTCGCCGCAACCCTGGCGCACCTGATCATGAGCGTGCCGGAACTGATCTACTTCGTCTTCACTTTCCCGGCGATCCTACTGATCCTGGTGGGCTTCATGCTGGCCATGGGTCGTTATCGCGGCTACCGCCTGACCGAGCTGGTGCGGTTCAAGGCCTTCCTCAAGGCAGACTCCTGATGTTCGGCTTCTGGAAGACCTGGAAGGCCCTGGAGGCCCGGGGCATCATGGGCATCAATCGGCGTAACGCCGACTACGTGCTCAAGTACAACAAGCGCAACCTGTACCCCATCGTCGATGACAAGATCATCACCAAGGAGCGGGCCATCGCCGCCGGCATTCATGTGCCGGAGCTGTACGGGGTGATCTCCACCGAAAAGGAAATCGACAAACTCGACGAGATCATCGGCGGGCGCACCGACTTCGTGATCAAGCCAGCCCAGGGCGCCGGCGGCGATGGCATCATCGTCATCGCCGACCGCTTCGAAGGCCGTTATCGCACGGTGTCCGGCAAGATCATCAGCCACGAGGAAATCGAGCACCATGTCTCCAGCATCCTCACCGGCCTGTACTCCTTGGGCGGGCACCGTGACCGGGCGCTGATCGAGTATCGCGTGACGCCGGACCAGATCTTCAAGAGCATCAGTTACGAAGGCGTGCCGGACATCCGCATCATCGTGCTGATGGGCTATCCGGTGATGGCCATGCTGCGGTTGCCGACCCGCCAGTCCGGCGGCAAGGCCAACCTGCACCAGGGCGCCATCGGCGTGGGCGTCGACCTCGCCACCGGCCTGACCCTGCGCGGCACCTGGCTGAACAACATCATCACCAAACACCCCGACACCACCAACGCGGTGGACGGCGTGCAACTGCCCTACTGGGACGGTTTCATGAAACTGGCCGCCGGTTGCTATGAACTGTGCGGGCTGGGCTACATCGGCGTCGACATGGTGCTGGACCAGGAAAAGGGTCCGTTGATTCTGGAACTGAACGCCCGGCCAGGCCTGAACATCCAGATCGCCAACGACTGCGGCCTGACCTTGCGCACCCACGCGGTGGAAGCCCACCTGGAAGAACTCAAGGCCCGCGGCGTCGTGGAAACCGCGGAAGAGCGCGTGGCATTCGTCCAGGCGTTGTTTGGGCATATTCCGCCGGTTGAGGGTTGAGGGCTGAAATGTAAAACCCTGCGGCGAGGGCGCTTGCTCCCGCGGGGTCTGTAGGAGCTGGCGAAGGCTCGGGCCGCGCTCGGACGATCTTTTGATCTTTCGCTTAGAACTCAATGGCTGGTGGAAAGATCGCAACCTCGTTGCACTCGACAGCTCCTACGGGCACAACCCAGCGGGATCTCCCGCGCCACAACCAGTAGCTTTGATAGCCACAGACGTACTCATCTCCGACATCCCTCTAGGAGCAAATCCTACAGAGGGATTACAATCGCTCCCCCGCCTGAACGGCTGACCCACCCCCGCCCATGCCAACCTGCTCCGTACACCCGCTGCCCTACCGCACCAACCCCGCCGAATATTTCGCGGCGATCCGTCATGCCCCCGGCAGCGTGCTGCTCGACAGTGGCCGGCCGAGTGCCGAGCGCGGCCGTTACGACCTGCTCAGCGCCTGGCCGTTGGCGCAACTGGCAGTGTTGCCGGACGAAAGCGGCAGCGATTTCCTGCAACGCCTGCGCATTCAGCTGACACAGCTAGGTGACGCAGAACTGCCGGCCACGGTGCAATTGCCCTTCGCCGGCGGCCTGATCGGCTACTTGAGTTATGACTTCGGCCGACACCTTGAAGCCCTGCCATCCCACGCCAAGGACGACCTGCAACTACCCGACGCTCGTTTTGGCGTGTACGACTGGGCGCTGATCAGCGATCACCAGGCCGGCACCAGCCAATTGATCTTCCACCCCCATTGTGGCGAAGGCGAACGCCAGCGCCTGATCGCGCTGTTCAGCCAGCCGACTGCGGCATCCGTTGGCGCCTTCAGCCTCGAAGGACCGATGACCCCCGACCTCAGCGCCGAAGCCTATCGACAGGCCTTCGAGTGTATCCAGGCGTATATCCAGGCCGGCGACTGCTACCAGGTCAACTTTGCCCAGCGCTTCCGCGCCACCTGCCAAGGCGATGCCTGGGCCGCTTACCAGGCGCTGCGGGCGGCGTGTCCGACACCGTTTTCCGGCTTCCAGAGCCTGCCCGAGGGTGGCGCGGTACTGAGTTTGTCTCCCGAGCGCTTCGTCAAGGTCAGCGAAGGCCATGTGGAAACCCGGCCGATCAAGGGCACCCGGCCCCGCGGGACAACACCCAGCGAAGACGCGGCCCACGCCGCCGAGCTGCTGGCCAGCCCCAAGGACCGGGCGGAGAACCTGATGATCGTCGACCTGCTGCGCAACGACCTGGGCCGCACCTGCCGCATCGGCTCGGTGCGGGTGCCGGAGTTGTTCAGCCTGGAAAGCTACCCGAACGTGCATCACCTGGTCAGCAGCGTGACCGGCGAACTGGCCATGGATAAGGACGCCCTGGACCTGATCGCCGGCAGCTTTCCCGGCGGCTCGATCACCGGCGCGCCGAAAATTCGCGCCATGCAAATCATCGACGAACTCGAACCGACCCGACGCGGCCTGTATTGCGGCTCGTTGCTGTACTTGGACGTGCGCGGGGAAATGGACAGCTCCATCGCCATCCGCAGTTTGCTGGTCAAGGATGGGCAGGTGTGCTGCTGGGGCGGCGGCGGGATTGTCGCGGACTCGGACTGGGAAGCCGAGTATCAGGAGTCGATTACCAAGGTGAAGGTACTGCTGGAAACCTTGCAGAACCTTTAAGGCATCACGGGCAAGCCGAGCTCCCACAGGTTGACGCTATACCCCCTGCTCGCGATGGCGTCGTGTCAGTCAACATCAATGCTGGCTAAACCAACGCTATCGCGAGCAGGCTCGCTCCCACAGATCCTGTGCCTGTCCAGATCTAACTGGTTTACAAGCTCAGATTGCGGTTCGAAGCCTTGAGGAATTCCTGCTTCAACTCTGCAAAGCTGTGCACCGCCGGGAATTGCGGGAATTCGCGGATCACGTTTTCAGGCGCATGGAACAGAATCCCGGCGTCGGCTTCACTCAGCATCGTGGTGTCGTTGTAGGAATCCCCCGCCGCAATCACCCGGTAGTACAGGCTCTTGAAAGCCAAAACCGACTGGCGCTTGGGATCTTTCTGACGTAACTGATAGCCAGTCACCCGCCCGCTATCATCGGTAATCAAGCGATGACAGAGCAACGTCGGGAAACCCAGCTGGCGCATCAACGGTTGGGAAAATTCGTAGAACGTGTCGGAAAGAATCACCACCTGGAAGCGCTCGCGCAGCCAGTCGACGAACTCGATGGCGCCGTCCAGCGGCTTGAGGGTGGCGATGACTTCCTGGATGTCGGAAAGCTTGAGGCCATGTTCATCGAGGATGCGCAACCGTTGCTTCATCAGCACGTCGTAGTCGGGAATGTCCCGAGTGGTTGCCCTGAGGGCGTCAATCCCGGTTTTTTCAGCGAAGGCGATCCAGATCTCCGGGACCAGTACACCTTCCAGGTCGAGACAGGCAATTTCCACAAGACACTCCCATTTTTTCTGATGTTTATCGGTTGAGCGAATAAAAGGCTTACCGACTCTAGCCATTCGTCGAAGCCTGCGCAACGCACAGGAACGCGCCAGCCCCGACAGCATTTGTTACCATCAGCCCCATATAGAGCGCCCAGCGCCACCGACCTGTAGGAAACCGCCCTGATGAGCCCATCGTTTGACGTCGTGGAACTCGCCACGACCTATGCCAACAAGTCCCCACAGGACATCCTCAAACTGGCCTTCGCCGAATTCGGCGACGAGCTATGGATATCTTTCAGCGGCGCCGAAGACGTGGTGCTGGTGGACATGGCCTGGAAACTGAACAAGAACGTCAAGGTGTTCAGCCTCGACACCGGTCGCCTGCACCCGGAGACCTATCGTTTCATCGACCAGGTGCGCGAGCACTACAAGATCGACATCGAGCTGGTTTCGCCGGACCACACGAAACTTGAACCCTTCGTGAAGGAAAAAGGCCTGTTCAGCTTCTACAAGGACGGTCACGGCGAATGCTGCGGCATCCGCAAGATCGAGCCGCTGCGCCGCAAGCTGACCGATGTCCGCGCCTGGGCCACCGGTCAGCGCCGCGACCAGAGTCCCGGCACCCGCAGCCAGGTGGCGGTATTGGAAATCGACACGGCGTTTTCCACCCCGGAGCGCACCCTGTACAAGTTCAACCCCCTGTCGCAGATGACCAGCGAAGAAGTCTGGGGTTACATCCGCATGCTGGAGCTGCCTTACAACAGCCTGCATGAACGCGGTTTCATCAGCATCGGCTGCGAGCCCTGCACCCGCCCGGTACTGCCAAACCAGCACGAGCGCGAAGGCCGTTGGTGGTGGGAAGAAGCCACGCAGAAAGAATGCGGGCTGCACGCCGGGAACATCATCGCTAAATCCAAGACCGTCTAAGCGCCCGCCGCACCTTTGTACACAAAAATGTCACCACAAGTGGCATTTTTGTGTTCAATTACCACGTTACCGCCCCTAAAAGTTACACACACCTTCCCACCTTGCCTGCCCTCCTAACTCCACTGGCATTCGCCAAAAAGTAAATACCTGTTTAAACGGTCAGTTTTAAATCACGGTATTTCAGTTAGTTATCCAAAGACCATAACGAAACGAAATTAGTGCTTCATTGGATAGATCCGTAAGTGGCATAAATTTGGCTTTAGTCGACTTATGTTTTGTATACAACTTATATAAAACATACACACACTTTAGATCCGCAAGCCTGAAGCGCCCTATCCCGTACAGGCTGCAGATGCCCCGTAATCAATGATGCTCGCCCGCCGCGACGAAGATTTGTCGAGCCCCGCGCTCAAGCACAGTCATCGCTGCGCCGAGAATCAGGAGCCTGCCGGAATGCGTACAAGTCTCTCCAATAACATCGCGCTGGATCTGCCCTCCTCCTCCACTGCCCTCGATGACAACACTGCCTTGCCCCTGGCCCTGAGCCCGAGACTACACAACAAGGACCTGGCGCCGACCAAGGCCGAAGGTCGACGCTGGGGCCGCTACAGCATCTTTGCCCTGTGGACCAACGACGTGCATAACATCGCCAACTACTCCTTCGCCATCGGCCTGTATGCGCTGGGCCTGGGTGGCTGGCAGATCTTGCTGTCCCTAGGGATAGGCGCGGTGCTGGTGTATGGCTTCATGAACCTGTCCGGCTACATGGGCCAGAAAACCGGGGTGCCGTTCCCGGTGATCAGCCGGATCAGCTTCGGGATCCACGGCGCGCAGATTCCTGCCTTGATCAGGGCGGTCATCGCCATTGCCTGGTTCGGTATTCAGACCTACCTGGCGTCGGTGGTGTTGCGCGTGTTGCTGGTGGCGATCCACCCGGGCTTCGCCGACTACGACCACGACTCGATCCTCGGCCTGTCGAGCCTGGGCTGGGTGTGCTTCGTGGCGATCTGGTTCGTGCAACTGGTGATCCTGGCCTACGGCATGGAAACGGTGCGCCGTTACGAAGGTTTTGCCGGTCCGGTGATCCTGGTGACCGTCGCGGCCCTGGCCGGTTGGATGTACACCCAGGTCGACGCCACCATTGCTTGGTCGATCCGCGAGCCGCTGACCGGTGGCGATATGTGGCGCAATATCTTTGCCGGTGGCGCTCTGTGGCTGTCGATCTACGGCACACTGATCCTTAATTTCTGCGACTTCGCCCGCTCCTCGCCATGCCGCCGAACCATCATCATCGGCAATTTCTGGGGCCTGCCGGTGAACATCCTGGTGTTTGCCGGGATCACCATCCTGCTCTGCGGTGCGCAGTTCCAGATCAATGGGCAAATCATTGAAAGCCCGACCCAGGTGATTGCCTCGATCCCCAACACTTTCTTCCTCGTGTTAGGTTGCCTGGCCTTCCTGATCGTCACTGTGGCGGTGAACATCATGGCCAACTTCGTCGCCCCGGCCTTCGTGCTCAGCAACCTGGCGCCCAAGTACCTGACCTTCCGCCGCGCCGGGCTGATCAGCGCCGCCATTGCCGTGCTGATCCTGCCGTGGAACCTCTACAACAGCCCGCTGGTGATCGTGTACTTCCTGTCCGGCCTCGGTGCCCTGCTCGGGCCGCTGTATGGGGTGATCATGGTCGACTACTGGCTGCTGCGAAAAGGCCGCATCAACGTGCCGCAACTGTATAGCGAGAATCCAAACGGTGCGTATTTCTACAGCAATGGGATCAACCTGCGCGCGGTGGCGGCGTTCATTCCGGCGGCGCTGATCGCGATTGTCCTGGCGCTGGTGCCTGGTTTTGACAGCGTTTCACCGTTCTCCTGGCTGATTGGCGCTTCAATTGCAGGGCTGCTATACCTGATCATCGCCAAGCGCCAAGCGCATTACGAGGACGTCAGCGGCGAATCCATCGCGGTGGATAACGTCAATCATTGATTGCGCGAACGGCCCGCCAGGTTCGGGCCGCTGACTTTTATGTGTTAAGGAGGACCGTTCATGCGAATTCTTGTGGTCAACGTCAACACCACCGAATCCATCACCCAGGCCATCGCCCGACAGGCCCAGGCCGTCGCCGCGCCGGGCACCGAGATCGTCGGGCTCACGCCGCATTTCGGTGCTGACTCCATCGAAGGCAATTTTGAAAGCTACCTGGCGGCCATCGCGGTGATGGACCGGGTGATGTCCTACGATCAGCCGTTCGACGCGGTGATCCAGGCCGGTTACGGCGAACATGGCCGCGAAGGCTTGCAGGAACTGCTCAACGTGCCGGTGGTGGACATCACCGATGCCGGCGCCAGCACCGCCATGTTCCTCGGCCATGCTTACTCGGTGGTCACCACCCTGGACCGCACCGTGCCGCTGATCGAAGACCGGCTCAAGCTGTCCGGCCTGTTCGAGCGCTGCGCCTCAGTTAGGGCCAGCGGCCTGGCGGTGCTGGAGCTGGAGCAAGACCCGCAACGGGCGGTTGAAGCCATCGTGCAACAGGCCGAACTGGCAGTGAGCCAGGACAAGGCCGAAGTGATCTGCCTGGGCTGCGGCGGCATGGCCGGGCTCGATGAGCAGATCCGCCAGCGCACCGGCGTGCCGGTGGTCGATGGGGTGACGGCGGCGGTGACCATTGCCGAGTCGCTGGTGCGGCTGGGGTTGTCGACGTCGAAAGTGCGCACCTACGCGACGCCCCGGCCCAAGACCATCATTGGCTGGCCGGGGCGGTTTGGGCGATGAGTTCATGGCTTCAAACCGCATCGCCCCCTTCGCGAGCAAGCCCGCTCCCACTGGATATCTGTGTCAAAAATCTTCTGATCAACACAATCCAATGTGCGAGCCTGCTCGCGATTGGGCCCAGCTCGGTCTGGAGCCCCAGCTCATACCGCACTGAACCGCCGCGCCAACCCCTGCTCGGTAAACTGCTCGATGATGAAATCCACAAACGCCCGGGTCTTGCCCGGCAACAGTTTGTGTTCGGCGTAGTAGATGGAGATGTTGCCATCGTCGACATACCACTGCGGCAGCACCCGCTGCAGCACTCCGGTTTCCAGGAAGGGAACGGCGATCGGCATGCTCACCAGGCCGATGCCCAACCCTTGGGCGGCGGCCGCGCAGTCAGCCTCCGAATCGCTCATGGTCATGCGCGTCTTGAGCATCAGTGGGCTGTGTTCCCGATTGCGGTTGGTCAGTTGCCAGGATCGCACGCGCCCGGTTTGTGGTGACCGAATCAGGATGCCTTGATGCTGTGACAGATCTTCCGGTTCTGTCACCGCGGCATGGGTTTGCAGGTAGTCGGTTGAGGCAACCAGCACCCGATGTGCCACCGTCAATTTACGCGCCACCACCCCCTGGGGCAGCTCGAAACCGCCACCGATGGCGGCATCGAAGCCCTGACCGATCAGGTCCACCTGGCGATTATCGAAATGCCAGTCCGGGTTGATCGCCGGGTAGCGTCGCAGAAATTCCCCCAGCAACGGCACGACATACAATCGACCGAACGCCGTGCCCATGCTCACCTTCAGCGTCCCCGTGGGTTGCCCTCCGGCGCTGGCCAGGTTGGCGACGGCGTTCTGGATGGTGTTGAAACTGCTGCCGACCTCCCTCAAGAACAACTGGCCGGCTTCGGTCAGCCTCAGACTGCGGGTGCTGCGCTGGAACAGGCGTACACCCATTCGCGCCTCCAGCTTGGCGACGCTTTTACCGACCGCTGCCGGGGTTACGCTCAGACGTCGCGCCGCCTCGGCAAAGCTGCCGACTTCGGCGCTGCGCACAAAGCATTCGATACTGTTGAAGGTCTCCATGGGCACCACTCTAAACTTTTGGTTTAGACAGACTATAGCAATGACGGTCTACACAGCCTACGGTACCTTCTTGATACTCGCTCCATCACCGCGGTATCTCGCCCCGGCACTTTTTGGAGAACATCATGAGTAACCCAGCACTGAGCGGTAAAGTCGCCTTGATCCAAGGCGGTTCTCGCGGTATTGGTGCCGCCATCGTCAAACGCCTTGCAGCAGAAGGCGCCGCCGTGGCCTTCACCTACGTCAGCTCTGGCGCAAAATCTGAAGAATTGCAGAACAGCATCACCGCAGCAGGCGGCAAAGCCCTGGCGATCAAGGCGGACAGTGCCGACGCCGATGCCATCCGTAACGCAGTCGCGTCCACCGTCGAGGCTTTTGGCCGGCTGGACATCCTGGTCAACAATGCTGGCGTGCTGGCGATGGGGCCGCTGGATGAATTCAAACTCGAAGATTTCGACCAGACCCTGGCCGTCAACGTGCGCAGCGTGTTCATCGCCACCCAGGCGGCAGCGCGGCACATGGGCGAAGGGGGTCGGGTCATCAACATCGGCAGCACCAACGCCGACCGCATGCCCTTCGCCGGCGGCGGGCCTTACGCCATGAGCAAGGCCGCGCTGGTGGGCCTGACCAAAGGCCTGGCCCGTGACCTCGGCCCGCGCGGCATCACCGTCAACAACGTGCAACCCGGCCCGGTGGACACTGACATGAACCCGGCCGACAGCGATTTCGCCCCCAGCTTGCTGTCGTTGATGGCTGTCGGGCGCTACGGCAACGTAGAGGAAATCGCCAGCTTCGTCGCTTACCTGGCAGGGCCGGAAGCCGGTTACATCACCGGTGCCAGCCTGACCATCGACGGTGGTTTCGGCGCCTGATCCGGGCATGAAAAAACGCCGGTCATGGCTTTAACCGTGACCGGCGTTTTGCCGTGCCGCGTGACTGTGTCAGGCCCTCTCCAATTCCGGCAAACCGCAAAGGCTCGGCTGGAACATTGTCAAAGAGCGAATGATCCCGTCGGCATGGGCGTATTTTTCATCCGCCATGGCCGAATCCGGAATAGCAATGGCGGTCATGCCGGCGGCTTTTGCGGCCGTCACGCCGAACGGCGAATCCTCGAACACCAGGCAATCGCGCGGCGCAACACCCAGACGCCGGGCAGCAGTAAGGAAGATATCCGGCGCCGGTTTCGCCGCACCGACTTCAGGGTCATCCGCTGTCACGATGAAGTCGAACAGCGCGAACCAGTCCCGGTGCAAGGTGGTTTTCAGTGCGAACGTGGGGCTCGACGAACTGGTGCCCACCGCAATCGGAACGTTGTGAGCTTTCAAATGCCGCACCAGCTCCTCGGCGCCGGGCATCCCCAGCGCGTGAGGAAAGCGCTCGCGCATCAAGGGCTCGCGGATGACCAGGAACTCTTCGGGGGTGATCGGCAATTCCAGCGCCTGGACGACGTAATTGGCCAGGTCCGTGGCCCCACGCCCGATGATGTTCTGCTTGACGCTCCAATCGAACGTGCGCCCGTAGCGCTCAGCGATGATGGACGTGACCTCGGTGTAGATCCCCTCGGTGTCCAGCAACAGCCCATCCATGTCGAAAATCACAGCTTTGATCGGGCCAAACTCTTTCAGCGGTGCATTCATCGCATCTGATCCGTTATCAACACAACATGCCAGAGATGGCTCAGGTGCAGCCAGGGCAGCGTGTTCGCCTTAAAGGATTCAGCAGGATAACGAGGGGGCTTTGAGGCGGCAATGGGAAATCGGTGGAAGAGGTCTCGTGACGAGGGAGCGTGCTCTCTCGCCACAGCGGTGGATTGGGGACGCAGCGGTTATTGACCCGAGCTGCCGGAGCCGCCCGACCCCGAGCCACTGCCGCCCGAGCTGCCATCGCTGTCGCTGGTACCGCCTCCGCCATTGGTCCCACCGCCGGCGTCGGCACCGCCCATCGTGCTGCCTCCACTCATCGAACCACTGCCCGTACCGGGGCTGGTGCTGCTGCCGCTGGCATCGCCGCCGTTCCCACCGCTCACAGAGCCCGGGGGCAAGGCGTTACCGTCGGCACCGGAATTGGAGCCGGCCTGCATTTCTGTGGAAGGTGGCATCCCGCCCTTGTCCACGGGGGGCGTACCACCCGAAGATTCTGCCAAGGCAGCCAGTGAACTGAGCGAAAGAATTCCGGCGAGTGTCAGCGCTGTCATGTTGGACTTCATCATGGTGAGTCTCCTTTTCAAGATCCTTACCTGATGTGTGGCACGCGTGGCGGGACGATGGTGCCGCTGAATCGACAGGCGGGCCTGCCGATCAGCTCGGCTTGCCAGAGGCATCGTCACCGGCGATGTCCGGATCTTCCGAGGACGCCTCGACATGCTCATCGTCGCGCGATACCTGCTCGACGCCCGCCTCATCATCGGGTGGACGCTGGTCGCGACTCAGCGAGTTGGTGGGCGAAGGCAGCGGGTACTCCGGGGTTTCATCCTCCTCGATCAAGGGAACCTGGGCGTCATCCATCAGGGAACCGGGGTCTTCATTGCCCGGATCATTGACGACAGGTGCACCCGAGGAGTCGTTCTCTTCCTTGTCTTGCGTTTGCGGCGTCATGGTACACCTCGCAATTGTTGATGGATGTATGAGTTCGAAGCGGGGGGATGGCAATCGTTCCGAAGATTTTGATTTGCCGTTTTTTTGGGGGCCTCAGGATTGGAGTGTATATCCGTTTTTGTGGTAACGGCGGCTTAGGGTTCCGCCCTTAACGGCGGCTCACTTTTGAGAAGCCCAGGAGCCGGCCCAGTCAAAAGTCAGCAAAACGCTTTATGCCCCACCACTCGGCACCTCGCTTAGGCTCGGTGTGCCAGAACGAATGCATTGCTCCGTGGGTCCGCCGCGATCAACGTCCGCCGCGAGGCGGCCTGATAGCCGGCCTGGTTCTTGGTGGAGACCGCGTTTCTCCTGTGGAAGCGGGCTTGCTCGCGAAAGCGGTGATGCCGTTGCATAGCGGCTGGATCTGTCTGTTGCTCTTGCTTTGGGCTCTTGAGCTCGACGCGTCTTCAACCAAAAGAGGCCTAAAAAAACGGCGCTTCCCATTTCTGAAAGAAGCGCCGTTTTTTCCAAGTAAACAGCATCACGGCACAAGGCCGGACCTATTCATCCAAGCTTGCGCTTAACGATGTTTTCTCTTGTGCTTGTGCTTCTTGCCTCCGGAGTGACGGTCGTTGTCATTGGACAGGTTGCTGCCCAACGCGCCGCCCGCCGCGCCGCCGATGCCTGCGCCGATGGTCGAGCCGGTGGAGCCGCCCAAACGGTTACCGACAATCGAACCACCGGCCGAACCCAAGCCACCGCCAATGGCCGCTTCGGTGCGGCTGCCCTTGCGAGCGCCCACCGCACTGCCGGCTGCGCCGCCAACGCCCGCACCAATCGCGGCACCGGTGCTGCCGCCCATCTGCTGACCGACCACGTTGCCCAATACACCGCCCAGACCACCGCCGACCGCGGCAGTACCGTCGCCGGCAGCCATCGCGCCCTGGGCAACCACCAATCCCAGTACCAAGGTGGACAAAGTCAAACGCATGATAAAAACCTCAAAAATGCCGCATCGGAGAAAAATGGCCGGTGCACGCGGGCGCGAGTTTGCGCCACACAGCGTCAGCCATGATGGTTGGACAACGAAACGGCGATTTATTTTATGACAGGCAAAAAAAAGCCCGCTGGGGAAACGGGCAGGTACTGCTTTCTAACGGATGAGCTCAGAGTACGTACCTGCTTGTGAAAGAAACGTGAAAGAAAACGCCAGTTGAGAAAATTTACGCAAGAGCCGAAATGCCCCTGTAGGAGCTGCCGAAGGCTGCGATCTTTTGATCTTGATCTTGATCTTTCGCTCTCGATTCAATTGTCTGGAACAAGATCGCAGCCTCGTTGCACTCGACAGCTCCTACACAGCTCCCACCAGTCCGGTGGGAGCAAACTCTGGCCACCGTCCGCCGTCACTTTCTGACCGGGACCCTGGGCAAGAACTTGGCTTTCTCGCCTCGCTGCACCTTGGCCACCTTCGTCTTGATGGACTTGATCGGTTCTTCACCAAAGTCCGCATGATAGGTCGACTGGCCACACTGCAACCCTTCATTGATCGGATACGCAGCTGTGTTCTCCTCGCTATACGGTGCACCCATTGCCTTTCCCCTTTCATCGAGGCCCATACCGGCAACAACCGGTTGCCTGACAATATCGGCCTTCACGACAGTTAGACTAGTCGGTCATCAACAGACTGCTGATTCAACAAAGCCCTTGCCCGACGAATGGAACTCACTGTTTCAAAAACATGGAAACACTCATTCGGCCCCCAGTATCGTCCGGTTTAGAACCCGGGAAACCTGATCGGCCGAATAGGGTTTGGACAAGAACTCAAAGCCCTCGTGGCCGCTGTGGGCCAACTCTTCGCTGTAACCAGAGGTCAGCACCACAGGCAAATCCGGGCGACGCTGGCGCAGTTCCCTGGCCAGGGCAATGCCGCTGATCCCCGGCATCAGCACGTCAGAAAATATCGCGTCGAATGCCATCACATCCGGGCCGACCATTTCCAACGCCTCTTCGGCGTTGGTCGCCCAGGCGGTTTCGTAGCCCAGGTCCTGGAGTATCTGGTTGGCAAAACGCCCCACCTCCAGGTTGTCTTCCACGATCAACACCCGACGCGTGCCCTTTTCCGGTAGCTGATGGGTGTGTTCTTCCCGGGCAGGTTCATGGTTTTTCTCGGGCGCCACTTCTGGAAGGTACAAGGTAAACACCGTGCCCTCGCCCACCACGGTCGAAATATCGACGTTGCCACCGGACTGCTTGGCAAAGCCAAACACCTGGGACAAGCCCAACCCCGTGCCCTTGCCCACCTCCTTGGTGGTGAAGAAGGGTTCGAAGATGTGCTCGAGCACTGGCGAGTCAATTCCGGTACCGGTGTCCGCCAAGGCAATGGCGGCAAAGGGTTGCCCGGCCCCGGCATGACCACGGATGGGCGGCATGCCACCGCCGCAACTGAGCCGAAGCCACAGCGTGCCTTGACCATTCATGGCATCCCGGGCATTGAGGGCCATGTTGATCAGCGCGGTCTCGAACTGGCTCAAATCCGCCCGGATGTAACAAGGCTGATCGCACAACTCGACGTTGACTCGGATCCGTGCCCCGGTGACGGTTTGCAGCATGTCCCCCAGGCTCTGCACCTGCTTGCCCACATCGATGACTTGCGGCGTCAACGGCTGACGTCGGGCAAACGCGAGCAACTGGCTGGTCAACTTGGCGGCACGCTCCACGGTTTCGGACACCGCCGTCATGTAGCGTTGCCGACGCTCCTCGGACAGGCTGGGCATGCGCAGGAAGTCGACCGAAGAACGAATGATGGTCAGCAGGTTGTTGAAATCATGGGCCACGCCGCCGGTGAGCTGGCCGATGGCTTCGAGTTTTTGCGATTGGCGCAGCGCCGCTTCGGTCTGTTTCAAACGCGCGGTGCGCTCCTCGACCCGTTCTTCCAGCGTCGCGTTCAATTCGGCCAGGGCCGCGAGACCTTCACGCACGGCAGCGTCGGCACGGGCGCGCTCGATGTGGGCCCAGGATCGCTCGGTGACTTCCATCAGCAGCGCCAGGTCGTTGGATGACCAGACCCGCGGCGCTTTATCATGGATCGCCATCAACGCGGTCAATCGCCCGCCCTTGATCAACGGCACGCAGATGGTAGCCGAGACGCCAATGGCCTGGAACGTCGCCGCTTCCTCCGGCGCCAGTTCCTTGAGGTTATCGTTGAGCACCAACGGCTTGCCGGCACGCAGATTCGTGACGGCCAGTCGGCCAAAATCAGTCAGCCGATAACGCCCAAGGATATGCGGCGAACCCACCCTGGCCCAATCGCCACGAATAGTGAAGCCGTCCTCGTCCTCATCCATGTCCGCGTAGGCACAATTGGACAGGTTCAGGTGCGCCGCCAGGATCCGTGTGGTGGCTGCCATGATGCTCTGCGGGTCGGAGGCGTTCGCCACGGCATTGCCGATGGCATCGAGCACCGCCAGCCGCTGGGTCATGAACACCGTGGAAGTGGTTTCGGTGACCGTATCCAGCATGCCCACGACCTTGCCGAACTGGTCACGGATGGGGCTGTAGCAAAACGTGAAATAAGCCTGCTCAAGACCGCCGCCGCGCTCGATGACCAAGGGAAAGTTCTCTATATAAGTCGCTTGCCCATCGAAGGCGCCCTGCACGATCGGCCCGATATCGCTCCAGGCCTCCTGCCACACCTCATCGAACCGCCGGCCCAGCGCCTCTGGCTTGTTGCCGAGGATCGGCAGAAACGCATCGTTGTACAACGTGATCAGGTCCGGTCCCCATACAATGGCCTGGGGAAAATGCGAGGCGAGGCTCAGCGCCACGGTGGTCTTCAATACGTCAGGCCACTGCGCAGGCGGCCCGAGCGGCGTGTCCTCCCAAGGATGGCGGCGAACCCGCCCAGCCATTTCTCCATAGCTCTGGAGCCAATCTGTCATTGCGTTCGATCCTTCTGATACGCCGATACCAACGAGGGGGAAAGCTTGTGACCCCAAGCAGAACCGTATTATCCCGCGCCGGATGGGAATGCGCGATTGGATTGTGGGATGCGTCGAGGGGCAAATGGGGGATGAAAGGCGAAAATGGGGGGTGGGGCTACAGAAAGGTCCTACATATCGTTGGGAATTGGCCTGCGCATCAATCTATTGCGTGATTTTTGTGGGGGCGTTCATAGTCTTGGGATTGCCCAGATGCCAAATGGGTTTGCTGACTCGATAGAAGGAGCATCTGGCGTTGATGGAGAACATTGAAGGAGTTCAGGACGGCCTGAAAGACGAGAATGCCGCAAGAGACAAGTCACACGATGATGCTTTTGCAGCCAGATGCTTACAAAGCTTGGCAGTAACCGAGGACCTATTTCTATACCAAAACAGCAATGCCACAGATCTGCGCCAGTTAATGCCAGAAGTGAGTCTTGGCACTAACGGCGTTTTTCAAGGTAGTTGTCGCGTCACCGTCTAACTATGCTGCTCTTTTCTCGGCTGGCTGCTCCCGATCCGGGTTCAGCAGCACCGTGCCTATCGGCTCCCAGTTGCGTGTCTGGCCTGGCC
>NZ_CAXAPD010000042.1:0-35439 GCF_963970515.1 Pseudomonas sp. RL_5y_Pfl2_73
CGCCCGATTGAAGCACTATCGGGCAGTGGCTTCTCGATTCGACAAGCTCAAACGAAATTATGAAAGCGTGCTAGCCATGGCATGCGCCTTCCTTTGGTTACCCATGTGAAACGGCAACAGCCCCTAGGCCCGGTCGCTGAATTTGCAGCGACGTCGGGAGAGTAGCCATCGAAGGGCAAGGGCAACAAGGCGAAAACTCGCCGAAAAGCAACGTAAGCGCACCCCCTACGTAATTCTCGGATTTTGCCTACAAATTTCCATGGGAATCATACGATATTGTCGGTTGTGCTGATTTCCCAGCCCCACGATCAGGCTCAGCTCGTTGAGCCGCTAAGAAGGTAAACCGATGTGTGCAGATAGGGTCAGGAAAACCAGCGCATTGACTGAGTTTTTTACCAACACTTGTGCCGAGACCAGGCGAGAGATCTTGATGGGCATCATTGGCAAGGCTAACGCCTCCCAACGTGATGTTGTGCAGAAAGCAGAGGTCATCAAAGCTGCGCGGGCTTCTGCTCAGGCAAACTGAGATGCTGCCGTCAAATCAGCCCAAGATTCATTGGGCTCTGTTCAACGTCTTGACGAGCTCATGGTTCGCCTTGCGCGAATTGATGAGCGAAACGCTGTCGCTGCGGCTATCAAGCCATACCTCGGCGCCTTTGCAACCCTCATGGCTTGATCCATGAGAGACCAATAACCCTACATACATCGCTGGGGCGACATGCCTACGCATCGAAGTTACCAAGCAAGCATCGAGCAATTGCACCAAGAGGTAGACGCGTTAGCTGAAGAGGTGAGACGCCCGGCTCCGACCACGCTGCGCGTTACGTTGCTGCCGTTCAGCATAGGCGCTGCGTTCGCCCTGACTCTGTTTGCCGTCGTCGCTTTTGTCGCAAAACATGTTTGATTCTCTGTCGCCCAAATACTTTTTTCGGCACAGCCCTGCCTGATTTGGTCGGCACCCTTGCCGCCTACCAATTCCCCTCTTGGCGAGGGCGCGGTGAAATCTTCTTCATGAGCGTTCATTCATGCTCTTGGCGTACTGCTCTTCAAAGCGCCTGCTGCGCAACGCCTCGCAATAGCCTTCAGCATGCGCCGACGAATAAGCCCGCTGACCGGGCGAATCAAATACCAGTACGACGTAAAACTTCGCAACGCATCCGCGTCGAGGCAATGCACCCGCGTTTGCGTGGTGACCCTCGTCAGGCCCGGTCGCAGCAACTGGCAGGTGAAGCTTATGACCAACTTCACATTCCCCGGCTCATTGAATGCCTCGAACGCTTCGGCATCTGCGACAACGACTTGGCCGTAGTCAGCTTTCCACAGCTTGCCGGCGAGCCCGTAGGCGACCTCTACGTCGCCATCGCGCTGAAGCAACGTGAAATTATCCATGCCGAATGAAGCGCGTTGATCAGTGCCTGGGTGCCGAGATCGGCCCAGCAGGCGCATGGGGAGTTCGCGAAGCTTGATTGCGTACCGAAAAAAACGATCGTCTTCGGGGCGGTGGGCGAGGATTGCCGCCATGGCATGGGAAGGGGCTGCGGGGATATCCGCGGTATGCAATTCACTGAACTGATACGTAGGCAGATATGAGTCAATCAGGTGCATCCTTGCTCTCCTTCATAGGTGCTCGGGCGCAAATCCCACAAAACACCAGACCAAAAAAAACCGGCAACCAAGAGCCGGTTTTTTAATCCCCCGCCAAAAAGCATACGACGCAGGACCAGAATTCGATTGGAGCGGGTGAAGGGAATCGAACCCTCGTTATCAGCTTGGGAAGCTGGAGTAATGCCATTATACGACACCCGCTCAGAGCGGCTGACTTTGTACCAGATGTGGGCACGGATTTGAAGTTTTTCTTCACGCAACGTGCTGTCAGTCGTTTACGCGAGCCTCAAACCAGAGCCGTCGTTGGCGGGCAAGCCCCGTTGCTGAAGGTGCAGAACAGTGCTTGCTCGCCAGGACGCCGTTTCAGATAGCCGGTGCATGGTAGCCCTGCACGTAGCTATAGCGCGGTCGGCTTTCGTGGTGTTCCGGTGTGAGGAAACCCATCAAGGCGTTACGGCTGTCGCGGCAGGCGGCTTTGTGTTCCATGTCCAGGAAGTGCCCGGTGGCTTGCAGCGTGCTGAAGCTGCTGTGCTGTACGTGATCGGCAAAGAGCCTGGCGTCGTCGGCCGCAGTGTATTCGTCCCATTCGCCGTTCAGGAACAACACCGGTACGTTGATCTTTTTCGCGGCGTTGACGTAGCACAGCTGGTCGCTGTGGAGCACATCGCTGATGTGGAAGTGCATCTGCCCGTACTCATGCTCGGCCAAACTGCTGACGTGGCGATAGTTGAAGCGCTTGAACAGCGGCGGCAAATGCTTGCCGATGGTGCTGTTGACCAAGTGCCCGACACGGTCGCCGTCCAGGCTGCCGAGGTAATCCACACCGCGTTCCAGGTAGTCGCGCATTGGCGCATTGAGCACCGGCGAGAACGAACTGATCACCGCTTTTTCGATGCGCCGTGGTCGCTGCGCCAAGGCGGTCAGCGTGGCGGCGCCACCCCAGGAAAACGACAGCACGTGCTCGGCGGCGAAGTGGTCGATCAGTTCCAGGAGAATCTGGCCCTCGATCTCTTTCGTCAGCATTTGCTCATGTCGGTTGTGAGCTTTTGACTTGCCCGCGTAGGGTTGGTCGTACAGCACAACATTGAATTGCGGGTAGAGGTTTTTGGCGGTCTGTGCAAACGACGCAGTGGTGGCCATTGAGCCGTTGACCAGGATGATGGTCTTTTGTGCGGCGTCTGCGCGATAGAACTCCGTGTAAACCCGATACTGACCCTGTATATCCAGCACAGCGATTTCTGGCCTCATGTCATAAGACTCCTGGCAAGCGGGTATGCGCGCAATGAGATTGCACGGGCAATGTGACAGGTAGGCATACGCCTGGAAGATAAAGCCCATGTCGATCCAAAAAAAACGGTCGACGGGTATTGTTATAGGTGGGCAGTTCGCCGGCGGGACAAGGCGAAACCCGAGGGTTTCAGCCGGCAAAAAGTTTCTTGGAAGTATGTTGTGACTCGTCGGTCACATTTCGGCCGACGACCTGATTCAAGCAGGGGGGCGCCCGTTGCGCAAGTACCTATCAAAAAATTGTTCGACACTTCTGCCCAGCGGTAGCAGGTTCAGATGAGATGGACTTCTTCAGGGCTCAAGGCGCGGTACTGGCCCGGCTCAAGATGGGCGTCCAACGTCAGTGGGCCCATCCGCTCGCGGTGCAGGCGCAGCACCTTGTTATTGAAGTGGCCGAACATGCGCTTGACCTGGTGATAGCGCCCTTCAACGATGCTCAACCGCGCCGATCTGGGCCCCTGCAGTGTCAGCTCTGCTGGTTGGGTGGTGAGGTCTTCAAAGGCAAAGTACAGGCCCCGGGCGAAGGTGTCGGCGTATTCGGCCGCGATGATTTGCTCGGTTTCGACGTAGTAGACCTTGGGCAGTTTGGTTTGCGGTTGGGTCAGGCGCCGCGACCAAGTGCCGTCATTGGTGATCAGCATCAGCCCGGTGGTGTTGAAATCCAGGCGCCCGGCGATGTGCAGGTCGTCCTTGTCCGGTTCGTCCAGCCAATCGAGCACCGTGGGGTGTTGCGGATCGCGGGTCGCACTGACACAGCCGGGCGGTTTGTGCAGCATGAAGTAGCGCGCCGGCCGGCCTGCTTGCAGCACTTGGTCGTCGACTTCAACGCGACTGAATTCACGGACGGGGGCATGGGGATCGCTGACGGTCTGACCATCGATCCGCACCCGGCGTTCCACCAGTAACAGGCGCACTTGTTGACGATTGAATCGCGGCAGATTACTGAGGAAACGGTCGACGCGCATGGGCAATTCAGGCAAGGCAACGGAGGGCGGGCATCTTACGCGATCGGCTGGGGCTTGGCGCGTAACTGGGCTTCGACCTGGGCGCAGCGTGGGCACAGGCAGGACTGATCACGCTGCGCGGCTGGCAATGCCTCGAGCACGGCCGGGTCGATGCTCACGCCGTAACACCAGCAAGCCCGGTCGGCAGTTCGAGGGTCGGCCAGGGTGCAGTCATTGGCACCGCCGCAGGCCGGGCAAAGGTCGGGTTTATTCATAACTGGAGTGAGGCATTTCCACGCAGGTTCGGTTGCACCCGGTCTGCCGGGCGCGTTGCAGCGCATGATCGGTCCGCGACAGCAGGCTGTGCAAGGTGTCTTCGTCCTGCAAGGTGGTGAGGCCGAGGCTGACGGTGACCAGCAATTGTTTTCCACTGCAGAAATAGCGCTGCTTTTCGATGTGCTGACGAATTTTCTCAGCGATTTTCAGACCGGTCTGTCCATCGGTGTCCTTGAGCAGGACGACAAAGGCTTCAGTGCTCCAGCGACACACGATGTCCGAATGCCGCAGGCTTTGCGTCAGGTCGCGGGTGAACCCGGTCAGCAGTTGATCGGTGGCGATGTGACCATGGGTGGTGTCCAACTGCTTGAAATCGTCCAATTCCAGCAGCAACGCCGCCAAGGGTTTGGGCTCGCGCTGAGCTTCGTGCAGCGCTTGCACGGCCAGCAGGTCGAAGCCACGGCGGTTCGGTAATTCGGTCAGGCTGTCGAGGGTGGCTTGGGCGTCGATGCGCTGTTGGTAGCGTTTGATCAACCGGCAGAGGATTGCCAGGACCGCCAGCGTCACGAGTATGCCGATCAGCAGGTTCAAATACAGTGTCTTGAGGATGTGATCGCGTACCGAGGCATGGGCTGCGTAATAGCCCAGCAACGCAATGATCAGGAAACCTGTACCGAGCAGCGCCACCACGGCCAGGAGCGGCTTGCGCTGGGAATACAACGGCGAACGGAGCGACATGGCGTTTCCCTTGGCGCAGACCCAATGAAGTCAGTTTAGTGGCCTTGTGGGAAAAGACATTCGGATTTGCAGGTTTGCGCACCGAGGTCATGTATTTTTCGATGCCCAACCGACGCAGGCTCGACGCGGTGTCTTGCCAGAGCAGGTATTCGCCGCTGAGGGTAAGGCGAACAACACCCGCGCGAATGGCAGGATCACCAGCAACAAGAGGCTGGGACGATCCGGGTAGCGGTTGTTCAGGCGCATGCCAGGCCTTGCGGTTTACAGCGGGGCGTCGGCAGTCAGCTGTACGTAGGTCGGGTCAAAGCGCAGCTTCTTGCCCTCGCCCTTGAGGACGATGCCTTGGCTACCGGGCTTTGTCCCGCCATGTAACCTCAACTGGAGGTCGTCAACTCTCGGACCAACCTCTCGCTAGAAGCGAGTCGGAACCCTAGTCTGCCATTGCAAATGGTGGTGCCGCTGCGCAACGGTATGAGGCAAAAAGCTACATGTTTCAACTTGTTACTGGGACGCACCAGATCCCGATTTCACTGTCAGATTAATCGTCAGTCACCCAATAGATGACTGTCGCCCATCAGCGTCGCTGATGTGGCCCATTCGCGGTCCAGGAGGCCGCCATGTATCGACGACTGCTGCTCATTGCGTTTCTCGGTTTGACACTTTCGGCCTGCGTACCTTACTACGATGCAGACTCGAGCTACTACCGTTCCGAGGTCTATACCTCCCCCGGGCCGGCCTATTACAGTGGTGGGTATTATTCGGCACCGCGTGGCTATTACGCCCCGCGGTATTACCAACCGGCGCCGCGCTATTACTCGCCGCCGCGGTATTACCAACCCGCCCCACGCCACTACTCGCCACCGCGAGCGGCGTACCGGTCTTATCCGAATAGGGGTGGCTGGGACGGCCATAACCGGGGTGGCTGGAATGATGACCGACGGGGTCGAGGCGGGCGTGATCATCGGGGACGCGGTGATTATGATCGTGGACGTGGCGATCACGATGGACGACGCAACCACCGCTGACCTTTGGGCAACAAGAAGCGGCGCATTGAGCGCCGCTTTTTTGTGCGTGCAATAAAACCTGTGGGATAACGTTTGTGGGAGCAAAGCTTGCTCGCGATGACAGGGGATCCGTTAGCTTCCCGGTGACTGGTATATCGCTGTCGCGAGCAAGCTTTGCTCCCACAGATGTCACTCCCTCAGAGTGTCACCCAGGGGCTTTACTCGTTGGACAAATCCGCCAACGGATGCCGCCCCTCCCACGCTTTGTGAAAGTGCGCCTCAACCGCCGCTTCGGGCACATGGTTGATGTCCGGCCAGTGCCAATGGGGCTTGTGGTCCTTGTCGATCAGCCGCGCGCGCACGCCTTCGCTGAATTCCGGATGGCGGCAGCAGTTGAGGCTCAAGGTGTATTCCATCCTGAACACGCCGGCCAAGGACAAATGCCGGGCCCGGGCGATCTGTTCCCAGACCAGATAAGCGGTCAACGGCGAACCGTCGGTCATGGTCTTGGCCGCCCGGGCAATCAGTGGATCCGGGTGGTCCACCAGCAGGCTGAGGGCTTTCCAGGCGCAGCGCACATCGCTGACATCCAGCCATTCATCGATTTTCTGCCGACGTGGCAGCCATTGGGCTTCGGGCATTTGGCCGACCGCTTCCTGTTGCAGGGCCTTGAGCAGGCTGTTGAGCTGCATCTCGGTTTGTTCCTGCCAATTGAGCTGCAGCAGGCCTTCGATCAGGTCGTCCTGTTGTTCATCCAGCAAAAAACGGTCGGCCAAGCCCAGGTCGATGGCGTCCCGGGCATTCATGTGCGCGCCGGTCAGGCCGAGAAACAGCCCGAGCTTGCCGGGCAGGCGTGACAAGAACCAACTGGCGCCGACATCCGGGTACAGGCCGATGCTGATCTCCGGCATTGCCAGGCGACTGCTTGGTGTGACGATGCGGGTACTGGCGCCTTGCAGCAGCCCCATGCCGCCGCCCAGCACATAACCGTGGCCCCAGCACAGCAGGGGTTTGGGGTAGGTGTGCAGGTTGAAGTCCAAGCGGTATTCCGCCGCGAAGAATTGTGCCGCCAGCGGCGGCACTTCGCCGGGGTGGGCTCGGCAGGCCTCTACCAGGCTGCGCACTTCACCGCCGGCGCAAAATGCCTTGGCGCCATCGCCGCGCAATAACACACAAACGACCTGCGGTTCCCGGGCCCAGGCATCGAGACGGTCACGCAAGGCGTTGATCATCGGCAGGGACAGGGCGTTCAGGGATTTTTCGGCGTCCAGGGTGGCGATGCCGATACGGGCACCGTCGATGCCGGTGAGCTCTTCGAAGTGCAGATTCATCGTGACCTCGATCAGAAATTTGAATAATCAGTATGACCGCTGCGTAGGAAAGTGCCGGCTCTGCGTCAGATCAATTGACAAGCCATGTAGGCTTTCCTAGGGTGCGCCCATTGTTTTTTACCGGATGCAACCATGACTGCCGACGACCGTATCAAACTTGAACCGAGCTGGAAGCAGGCACTGCGTGCCGAGTTCGACCAGCCTTACATGGCAGAGTTGCGCGAATTCCTGCGTCTGGAATACGCCGCCGGCAAGGAAATTTATCCACCGGCACCGCTGATTTTCAATGCCCTCAACTCCACGCCGCTGGACAAGGTCAAGGTGGTGATTCTCGGCCAGGACCCGTACCACGGCCCGGGCCAGGCCCATGGCTTGTGCTTCTCGGTGCAACCGGGCGTGCCGGCGCCCCCGTCGTTGGTGAACATCTATAAGGAATTGAAGCGCGATTTGAACATCGACATCGCGAGTCACGGCTACCTGCAAAGCTGGGCCGACCAGGGCGTGTTGCTGCTCAATACGACCATGACCGTGGAGCGCGCCAACGCCAACGCCCACGCGGGCAAGGGCTGGCAGCATTTCACCGACCGGGTCATCGAAGTGGTCAGCGAACACCAGCAGAACCTGGTCTTCCTGCTATGGGGCGCCCATGCCCAGAGCAAGCAGAAACTGATCGACGCCACCAAGCACCTGGTGCTGACCTCGGTTCACCCGTCGCCGTTGTCGGCTTATCGTGGCTTTCTGGGGTGCGGGCATTTCAGTCGGACCAACAAGTTCCTCGAGCAACATGGCGAAGCGCCCATTGATTGGCGATTGCCCCCGCTCTAGGCGCTGGCGAAGCCTGCGATCTTTTCACTGCCTGTTGAATCCCAAGCGAAAGATAAAGATCAAAAGATCGCAGCCTTCGGCAGTTCCTACCGGTTCCAATACCTGAACAACGGCTCCGCCAGAAACAGCACAAACAGCAAGCGCATCACCTGCAACGCCGTCACCAATGGCACTGATAGTTGCAGCGTCTCGGCCGTCAGGCTCATTTCCGCGATGCCGCCGGGCATCATGCCGAGGGTCAGTGAACGCAGGTCCAAGTGGGTCAGGGTGCTCAGGCCCAAGGCTGCCAGGGTGGCGATCAGCATCGTCAACACCGTGCCGACCAGGGTGCGCCCCATGAACGACGGTGCCCGTCGAAAGAACTGTCGGTTGAAATGACAACCCAATCCGCTGCCGATCAGCCACTGGCCGATCTGGCTGGCGCCGTTGGGTAGGCCGATGTGCAGGTCCCAACCGACGCTCACCGCCGCACTCACCAGCAACGGCCCGAACAACCAGGGATTGGGTTGGCGCAAGCGTTCCCAGACCCAGGCGAGCAGGGCGCCCGCCGGGAACAGCATCGCCAGCCACAGCCAGTCCACCGTCGTGGGATGTTGCACCGGGGCGCCTTCGCCCAACAGGTACTTGAAGGCCGCCGGCACGCACAGCACCACCACCAGCACCCGCAGGCTCTGGCCCGCCGCAACACGACTGAGGTCCGCGCCGTTGCGGGCGCCGAGGTTGACCATTTCGCCGGAACCGCCCGGCATGCTCGAGAAGAATGCGGTGGCGCGGTCCTCGCCGGTGCGACGCATCAGCCAGACACTCACCACGCTGGATACGCTGGTGATCAGCGCGCCGAAAAAGATCAGGCCGAAGTGGCTCAGGACCTGCTCCATCACCACGGGGGTGAAGTGCAGGCCGATGCCGATGCCCACCACCCATTGGCCGCATTTCCGGCCGCCGGGGATTTCCATCAACTGCCACGGCGTGAGACAGCGCACCAGAATGATCGCCAGCAACGAGCCGACCATCCAGGGCAAAGGCCAGCCGATCAGGCTGGCCAGGTAACCGCCGGCCAGGCCGACCAGCGGTGTTCCCCACCATTGTCTGAAGGTCGTTTCAGACATTGGCCAGGGGGCGACGTTGTGCGGCGCGGCGACGCCAAATCCGCAACAATGGCATGAACAACATGATCGCCGTCAGCACCCAGCAGCCGAGGGTGATCGGGCTCGACCAGAGGATCTCCAGCGCACCGTTGGAAATTGACAGTGCGCGCCGCAGGTTCTGCTCCATCAGGCCTCCGAGGATGAAGCCCAGCAGCACCGGCGACAGCGGGAATTCCAGCTTGCGCAGGATATAGCCGAAGATGCCGATACCGATCATCAGGAACAGGTCGAACGTGGTGGCGTGCACCGCATAGACACCGATCCCGGTGATGATCGCGATGACCGGTACCAGCGCCCAGTTCGGCACGGCCAGGATCCGGGTGAAGACGCGGATCATCGGAATGTTGAGCACCACCAGCATGACGTTGGCGACGAACAACGACGCGATCAGGCCCCAGACGATGTCTGGCTGTTGCTGGAACAGCAGGGGGCCAGGGGTGATGTTGTACAGCGACAGCGCGCCGATCATCACCGCGGTGGTGCCCGAGCCGGGAACGCCGAGGGTCAGCATCGGCACCAGCGCACCGCAGGCCGCGCCACCGATGGCGGTTTCCGGGGCGGCGAGGCCGCGCTTGTCACCCTGACCGAATGTACCACTGGCGCCGGCGATGCGTTTCTCGGTCATGTAGGCCACGGCGCTGGCCAGGGTCGCACCAGCACCCGGCAGCACGCCCATGATGAAACCGAGCACGCCGCAGCGCAGGTTCACGGTGAAGACTGACGCCGCTTCCTTGAAGTTGAACATCATCCGCCCGGTGGCTTTTACCGCTTCCTGGCCGCGATGGGTTTTTTCCAGCAGCAACAGGATCTCGCTGATGGAGAACAGGCCCAGCACCAACACGACGAACTGAATGCCGTCGGTCAGGTGGATGTTGTCACCGGTGAAGCGATACACGCCGCTGTTGGCATCGATCCCGACGCAAGACAGGAACAGGCCGATCAGGGCTGCGATGAACGTCTTGAGCGGCCGGTCGCCGGCCATGCCGCCGAGGCAGACAATGGCGAACACCATCAGGACGAAATATTCCGCCGGCCCGAAGGCAATCGCCCATTTGGCCAGCAGGGGAGCGAACAACACCATGCCGCAGGTGGCGATGAATGCGCCGATGAACGAACTCCACGCCGACAGCGACAACGCTACGCCGGCCAGGCCTTGGCGGGCCATCGGGTAGCCGTCGAGGGTGGTCATTACGGTAGAGGCTTCACCCGGGATGTTGAGCAGGATCGAGCTGATACGCCCGCCGTATTCGCAACCCAGGTACACCGCCGCCAGCAGGATCAGCGCCGATTCCGGCGGCAGCCCCAGGGCAAAGGCAATCGGGATCAGCAGCGCCACGCCGTTGATCGGGCCCAGGCCCGGCAGCAGGCCGACCACGGTGCCGATCAGGGTGCCGGCCAATGCCGTGACCAGGTTATAGGGGGTCAGTGCAACGCCAAAACCCTGGCCGAGATAATTCAGGGTATCCATATCAATTCTCCAGGACGTCGAGCAGGCCCAGGGGCAGCGGCACGTCCATCAGCTTGTCGAACAACAGATAAAGACCGATGGCCATCAGGCTGATGATCACCACGCTCGGCACCCAGCGACCGCCGTACAGGCGCGCCATCGGCACGCCGGTCAGGATGCTGGCAAGGATGAAGCCCAGGGGTTCGAAGGTCCCGGCGAATACCAGCAGCAGTGCCACGCAGATACCGATTTTCTGCAAGGTTTCGCGGTCCAGGTGCGGGTCTTCGTCGCTGTGCACGATGGGCGTCGGGCGAAACAGCATGTACAGCAATGCCAGCCCCATCAACCCGATCATCAGCAAGGGAAAGGCGCGGGGACCGACCGGTTCGTAGGAGAAGGCCGCTTGATAGGGCCAAGCCATCAGCGCCAGGCCGATACAGACCAGTAGCAACACCGCGGCAAAAATACGTTGGATGGTGAGCATGACTAACTCCTGGGCGGCGCTGACAGTACCAGCGCCGCCGCGAGAACAGAGACGGTTACTGGATCAGGCCGAACTCTTTGGCCAGCACCTTGTAATCAGCCACTTGTTTCTTCACATAGGCATCCAGTTCCGGGCCGGTCATGGCAAACGGGAACAGCTCACGCTGGTCGCGCAGCTTGGCGAACTCTTCGGAGGCCAGCAGTTTGTCGAAAGCGTTTTTCCACCAGGCGTAGTCTTCGTCGCTGACCTTTGGCCCGAGGTAGAAGCCGCGGACCACCGGCCAGAGGATGTCGTAGCCTTGCTCGCGAGCGGTCGGGATGTCTTTCATTTCCGGCTCGTCCAGGCGTTTATCGGAGAACACCGCCAACAGACGCATGTCGCCGCTCAGGATGTGCGGCATGGAGTCGGAGATGTCGGTACTGCCCACTTGGATATGGCCACCGAGCAGGGCAGTGGCGATTTCACCGCCGCCTTCAAGGGCTACGTAGCGCAGTTTGCGCGGGTCAATACCGGCGGCCTTGGCGACCAGGGCGGTTTGCATCCAGTCCTGGCTGCCGACGGTACCGCCGGAGCCGATCACCACCGAGCCTGGATCTTTCTTCAGGGCCTGTACCAGATCGTCGAGGTTCTTGTAGGGCGAGTCGCTCTTCACCGCGATGGCGCCGTAACTGGTACCAACGGCCGCCAGCCAGCGCACGGCGTTTTCATCGAAACGACCGAACTTGCCTTGCGCCAGGTTTAACAGCGAACCGCTGGACCAGGCCACCAGCGTACCGGCGTCGGCCGGACGCTGGGCGACCACTGCGTTGTAGGCCACCGCGCCGACACCGCCGGGCATGTAGGTCACTCGCATGGGTTTGGTCAGCAGTTTCTCGTTGACCAGCGCGCTTTGCGCCAGTTTGCATGTGAGGTCGAATCCGCCGCCTGGTGCCGCCGGGGCGATGCATTCGGGGCGCTTGGGCTCTTTGGATGGATCGGCGGCGAGCAACTGCCCGGCGAACATCAGGCATCCGGCGGCCAGGGCTACTTTACGCAGTGATAGGTTCATTGTTGTCTCCACAGGAGTTGTTGTTGTGTATTGCATGTTTGACGCTGTCGGACACTGGCGCATCCGGCAGTGGGTCCATTACCAGAGTGCGACGCTGTAGTTCACCAGCACGCGCATTTCATCCGCATCGCGGGCCGAGTAATTGGAACGGTAGGTCGCGTTGCGCAGGCGTACGGCAACGTCCTTGAGCGTGCCGCTCTGCACCACGTACTTGATCTCGCTGTCGCGTTCCCATTCCTTGCCAGTGTCACCGTTGCGCAGCGAGATGTTGTCGCCGCTCACGTAGCGACTCATGAAGCTCAGGCCGGGAATCCCGATCTTGCCGAAGTCATAGTCGTAGCGTGCCTGCCAGGAGCGTTCGTCGGCGCCGGCAAAGTCGTTGATCTGTACAAAGTTCACCAGGTACGGGTCACTGCCATCGACATACGGGAAGGCGCTGTCGCCCGACATATGCTGATAACCGGCGCTGAACTTGTGGCCGCTCAAAGCGTAGCTCACCAAGCCATTGATGGACTTGTTGTCGATCTTGCCGCCACGGGCGGCGCCGTCATCGTCACTGATGGCCAGTCGCAGGTCGGTGCCGAGGGTGCCGGGGCCGAAGGCTTGCGAGGCGACCAGACCGAGGAAATGCTGGCTGTAGACTTCGCCGAGCTGGGCGAAGTGGTAACGGCCGGTGATCTTGTCGGTGAACTTGTAGTCCACACCGGCAAAGTCGAAATGATCGCCTGCCACGCTGCCGGAGAAACGGCTGTTCTTGTTGTTGAGGGCGATGTCTTCGTAATTGCTGTCGTTGCGATCCTTGGCTTTGTCCAGGCGCCCGCCGGTGAAGGTCAGGTTCTTGATCTCTTTGGAGCTCAGCAGGCCGCCCTCGAAGGTTTGCGGCAGGATGCGCCCATCGTTGGGCTTGAGGATCGGTAGCTCCGGGATCAGGCTGCCGATTTTCAGCTCCGTGGCGGAGATTTTCACCTTGGCGGTCAGGCCCAGCTTGGCATATTCGTCAGCGGCGCGACCGTCATCGTGGGTGGGTAACAGGCCGCTGCCGGTACGGTCCGGGCTGGAATCGAGTTTGACGCCGAGCATCCCCAAGGCATCGATGCCGAATCCCACGGTGCCTTCGGTGTAACCCGATTGCAGGTTGAGCATGAACCCCTGGGCCCATTCGTCGCGCTTGGATTGCTGCGCGCTGGTGCCGTCGCGAAAGTCGCGGTTGAAATACATGTTGCGGGTTTCGAAGGTTGCCGTACTGTCTTCGATGAAGGCTGCCTGGCTCATCGGCGAAAAGCCGGCGAGGGCGGCGGCACTGGCCAGCGCGGTCTGGTTGAAGCGGGAAAGGCGAGCAGGCGCTGGGGCCTGGGGCTGCATGGACAGCATGGTGGTACTCCGCTTTATTGTTCTTATTTTGGCGAAAACGCTTCGAGGCGTTTTTCGTTCACGATGTGCGTCGCGACGGCAGTCGAGACTGTCCGTGGAGAGGACTCTAACGGCCCAACCTTTCGCCAACCTTTCAACAGTTTTCAGCGTATTTTTTGGCTTCACAGTGGCGGATGCGGCTGTAAACTCCGCGCCAAAGAATGGTGTCGGCCATCCCTGAATCGAGGAATAACCCATGCGTGTCCTGCTCGTCGAAGACCATCTGCAGCTCGCCGAAAGCGTTGCCCAGGCGCTCAAGAGCACCGGTTTGACCGTGGACGTGCTGCACGACGGCGTCGCGGCCGACCTAGCCTTGAGCTGTGAGGAATACGCCGTGGCGGTCCTGGATGTCGGGCTGCCGCGCATGGACGGTTTCGAGGTGCTGGCGCGTCTGCGGTCTCGCGGCAAGACCTTGCCGGTACTGATGTTGACCGCCCGCAGCGACGTAAAGGACCGCGTCCATGGCCTGAACCTCGGTGCCGACGATTACCTGGCCAAGCCATTCGAACTCACTGAGCTGGAGGCCCGGGTCAAGGCACTGTTGCGCCGTAGCGTGCTGGGCGGCGAACGCCAGCAGCGCTGTGGCGGACTGGTTTATGACCTGGACACACGCCGCTTTACGCTCGACGATGAACTGTTGACCCTAACGTCCCGCGAGCAAGCCGTGCTGGAGGCGTTGATCGCCCGGCCGGGGCGGGTGATGAGCAAGGAGCAACTGGCGGCCCAGGTGTTCGGTCTGGACGAAGAGGCCAGCCCCGATGCGATCGAAATCTATGTCCATCGCTTGCGCAAGAAACTCGATGGTCATGCGGTGGCGATCGTGACGTTCCGCGGCCTGGGCTACCTGCTGGAAAATCGCAATGCATAAGCCCGACAGCCTGCGCTGGCGGCTGCTTCGGAACCTGGCCCTGCTGCTGGTGGTGTTGATGCTTGCCAGCGGTTTGAGCGCCTATTGGAACGGTCGCGAGGCTGCCGACACCGCCTACGATCGGACCCTGCTGGCCTCGGCCCGCACCATCGCCGCGGGCCTTTCGCAGCGTGACGGTAGTCTCAGCGCGGATGTGCCTTACGTGGCCTTGGACACTTTCGCCTACGACAGCGCCGGACGGATTTATTACCAGGTCAATGACATCGACAAGAAGTTGATTTCCGGCTACGAAAACCTCCCCGGCCCGCCGCCCGGGACGCCGCGCACGGACGACTACCCGGCCCTGGCCCGCTTCTATAACGCCCAGTACCAGGGGCAGAACGTGCGGGTGGTGAGCCTGCTCAAGGCCGTGAGCGAGCCGAACATGAACGGCATGGCGGAAATTCGTGTGGCGGAGACTCAAGAGGCGCGGGTCAGTATGGCCCGCGGACTGATGGCCGACACGCTGTTGCGCCTGGGCATGCTGGCCGTGGGCGCGCTGCTGTTGGTGTGGTTTGCAGTCAGCGCGGCGTTGCGCCCGCTGGAGCGCTTGCGCACGGCGGTGGAGGAGCGCCAGTGGGACGATTTGCGGCCGTTGCCACTGGTGGAAGTGCAGCACGAATTGTGGCCGCTGGTGCGGGCCCTCAACCATTTCACCGAGCGTCTGCGCGGGCAATTCGAGCGTCAGGCGCAGTTCATCGCTGATGCCGCCCATGAGCTACGCACGCCCTTGGCCGCGCTCAAGGCGCGTCTTGAGCTGGGCTTGCGTGCCAGTGAACCGGCGACCTGGCGTGAAACCCTGGAAACTGCGGCCCAGGGCACTGACCGGCTAACCCACCTGGCTAACCAACTGCTGTCCTTGGCGCGCGTGGAAAACGGCGCCCGGGCCATTGCCGAGGGCGGCGCGCAACGGCTTGATCTCAGTCAGTTGGCCCGTGAGCTGGGCATGGCCATGGCCCCGCTGGCCCATGCGCGAGGGGTGGCGCTGGCCCTGGAAGCCGACGAGCCGGTATGGCTGCGGGGCGAGCCGACCTTATTGAACGAGTTGTTGAGCAACCTGGTGGACAACGCCCTGGCCCATACCCCATCGGGCGGCAATGTAATCCTGCGGGTCTCTGCGCCGGCGGTGCTGGAGGTCGAGGACGATGGCCCTGGCATTCCGCTGCACGAGCGGGACCGGGTGTTCGAACGGTTCTATCGACGCAACCAGCAAGTGGCCGGTTCGGGGCTGGGATTGGCGATCGTCGGCGAAATCTGCCGTGCGCACCTGGCGCAGATCACCCTGCACGACGGGCAGGCGCGCGGGTTGAAGGTACGGGTGAGCTTTGTTGCAAGCTCAGACTGAGTCTGTGGGAGCAAGGCGTGCCCGCGATAATGGCGAGACGGCCTTTATATAAAGAGGCGACTGTTTTGCGAGCAAGCGTTGCTCCCACAAATCCTGTTGCCACAGCTCACAAATGCAGGCCTGACTACGAGTTCGTCGGTGTCAGACCTGCTTAATAGAACATCGACCGCGCTTCTTCGATATCCGCGCACCGGGCCGGGTTCTCCGGGTCGATGCCCAGTTTCTTGAAGGCGGGAACCCCGAACACGTCAATCTTGCCCAGGGGGTGGTCGGTGTCCTTGTAGCAATACAGCGCCGCGACCTGCACCAGGTCGACATAATCGATTTGCCTGGAGTCCCGGGTGAAATCCAGATACAACCCCGGCAGCTTCACCAACTGCTCCGGAAATTCCCAGACGCTGAGTAATTTGTCCCCCAGCACCGGGTGAATCGTTTCGATGACATGGTTGAGGCTGACCGGGTCCGACAGCAATTCATTGTTGTCTTGCGCATACGTCAGGATCGGCAGCACGCCGATCTGGTGCACCAGCCCACCCAACGCAGCCTGGTCGGGCTTGAGTTGGGTGTAACCGCGACACAGCGCATAGCTGACGCCGGCGATCTCCAGGCTCTTGCGCCAGACTTCGCGCATCTTCAGCTCCACCACCTCGGAGCGGGCGTGGAAAATCTGCTCCATGACCAGACCGATGGCCAGGTTGCTGCTGTAGTTGACGCCCAGGCGGGTGATGGCCGTGTGCAGGTCGGTGACTTCCTGGGTGGCGCGCAACAGCGGGCTGTTGACCACTTTTATCAGGCGTGCCGAGAGGGCCGTATCGCGGCCAATCACTTTGCTCAGGTTGCTGACGCTGATTTCCGGGTCTTCGGCGGCCCGGCGAATCTGCAGGGCCACTTCCGGTAATGTTGGCAGAACCAAGTCATCGTTATCGATGGCCTGCACCAAATCCCGTTGGACCTTATCCGCCAAATAGCTCATTTCGGTTCTCTAGGGTGTTGCGACAAATGCTGCGATCAACGCTGGATTTCGCGGTCGCGGTCCAGTTCGTAAGGCAGGTCCAACAGTTGAAGGCGTGGGCCTTCCAAGGTGCCGAGGTGTAAATTGTCGTCTTCTGCTGCTTCGGCCTGCAAGACCGCCAGCAGCTCAATGTTTCCCTCGCCGCGGGCGGCAATCACCACTTCGCCGATGGAACTGCCATGCGTGGGGGAGAACAGCGCTGTGCCGGGTTCCGGCAGTTCGCTGGCGTCCAGCTGCAGGCGATACAAGCGTCGCTTCAGCTTCCCCAGGTATTGCATGCGGGCGACGATTTCCTGGCCGGTGTAGCAGCCTTTCTTGAAACTGACGCCGCCGACGGCTTGCAGGTTGAGCATCTGGGGGATGAACAGTTCGCGGGTGGCCGGCATGACCTGGCCGATCCCGGCGCGGACCTGGCCCAATAGCCAAGGGCTCAAGCCTGCCTCGGCCAATTCTGTGCCCAGACGGGTTCGCAGCGTCTGCGCCTGTTCGGCGGGCACCCACAGTTCGGCGCGGCCGGGAGATACGCGGATGGCGATCAAGGCTTCATGGCGAGCCACGCTGTCGGTGTCGCTCGGCAGTTCGAGGCCCAGGCCGGCCAGTGCCTTGTCGGCGTTTTCCAGTCCGAAGCGAACCCAGGCCGCGCTTTCGTCGGTGAGCTTGGATTTGGAGAATACGGCATATTTTTTCAGGTCGGCCAGTTGCGGTTCGAGCAGTTCGGCGGCCATGGCCATTAACACACCGTCGCCTTCGAGCAGGATGCGGAAACTTGATTGCATCCGGCCTTTCTGGGTGCAGCGGGCGCCGAGGCTGGCCCGGCTGTCGCTCAGGTAGTCGAGATTGCAGGTCAATTGGCCTTGCAGGAATTTGCCGGCATCCACGCCGCGGACCGCGAGGACGCCTTCGTGGGACAGGGTGCAGAAAAAAGCGGAATCAGCCATGGGTCATCGCAGGGTAAAAGGTCTGGTAGACATCATAAGGGGGCGCCCTTGAAATGGGTAGTTCACAAAGGATCGGTGGTGCCCGACCAAAGCGGTCTGTTCCACTGCGGCGGGGGCTGTATACTTGCGCTCTATTTGAGGAGCGCTCCATGGTCGAAGATGTTGAACTGAATCGCCTCTACTGGCACAGCCGCCGCGGTATGCTTGAGCTGGACGTGTTGCTGGTGCCATTCGTCAAAGAGGTTTATCCCCATCTCAATGAAGTGGACCGCGCGTGCTATGTCCGCCTGCTCGAATGCGAGGATCAGGACATGTTCGGCTGGTTCATGGAGCGTAGCGAATCTGAAGACCCTGAGTTGCAGCGCATGGTCCGGATGATTCTGGACCGTGTCCAGCCCAAGTAATCCCTTCGAATGCCGCTGGCAGGCCTCCGGGCAACTGCTGGCGGCCTATCTGCTGGCCCAGGTGTTCGCCCTGGGGGCTTTGTTCCTGTTGTCCGTCCCATCCGGGTTCTCGGCGCTTGGCGTCGTATTGTGCTTGGCCCATGGCGCCTGGGTAATCCCCCGACATGTATTGCTGACCCATCGTCGGGCCTTTTGCCGATTGCGTCGAAATGCCGCTGGCTGGCAACTCTGGAGCCGGGCCGATGGGTGGCGGGCTGTGCAGCTGCGCCCCGATAGCCTGGCGCTGCCGATGATCATCGTGCTGCGTTTTCGCTTGCAGGGTGAACGGCGAGTCCGCTCGCTGTGCGTACCCCGCGACGCGCTGGCGCCGGATGTCCATCGGCGCCTGCGGGTACGGCTGAGGTTCAGTCGGCGTAGGTGGGCGGCACCAGGATAGTGTCCAGTGCCTCGGGCAGCAGGTTCGGGTAGTCCAACGTGTAATGCAGGCCCCGGCTTTCCTTGCGCTCCATGGCCGAGCGAATCATCAGTTCGGCCACCTGGGCCAGGTTGCGCAGCTCGATCAGGTCACGGCTGACTTTGTAGTTGCTGTAGAACTCGTCGATCTCATCCAGCAGCAAGCGCACCCGATGCTGCGCCCGTTGCAGGCGCTTGTTGGTGCGCACGATGCCCACGTAGTCCCACATGAATCGCCGCAGTTCGTCCCAGTTGTGGGCGATGATCACGTCTTCGTCCGAATCGGTGACCTGGCTGGCGTCCCACGAGGGCAGGGCGGCTGGAACGGCAATCTGCGGCAATTGCGCCAGGATGTCTGACGCCGCCGAGCGGGCGTAGACGAAGCACTCCAGCAGCGAGTTGCTGGCCATGCGGTTGGCACCATGCAGGCCGGTGAAGCTGGTTTCGCCAATGGCATACAGGCCCGGCACGTCGGTGCGGCCCTGTTGGTCGACCATCACGCCACCGCAGGTGTAATGCGCCGCCGGTACCACCGGGATCGGCTGCTTGGTGATGTCGATGGAAAACTCCAGGCAGCGTTCGTACACCGTCGGGAAGTGGCTCTTGATGAACGCTTCGGGCTTGTGGCTGATGTCCAGGTAAACGCAATCGATACCCAGACGCTTCATTTCGTGGTCGATGGCCCGGGCGACGATATCCCGTGGTGCCAGTTCGGCGCGCGGATCGAAGCGCTGCATGAAGCGTTCGCCGTTGGGCAGCTTCAAATGGGCCCCTTCGCCTCGCAGGGCTTCGGTCACCAAAAAGCTCTTGGCCTGCGGGTGATAAAGGCACGTGGGATGGAACTGGTTGAACTCCAGGTTCGCCACCCGGCAACCCGAACGCCAGGCCATGGCAATGCCATCGCCGCAGGCGCCGTCGGGGTTGCTGGTATAAAGGTAGACTTTCGCTGCGCCACCGGATGCCAGGATGACGAAGCGCGCGCCGTAGGTGTCGACTTCACCGGTGCCGCGATTGAGCACGTAGGCACCGAGGCAGCGATCACCGTCCAGGCCCAGGCGTTTTTCGGTGATCAGGTCGACCGCGACGCGCTGCTCCAGCAACTCGATGTTCGGCCGCAGTCGCGCCTGGGCGAGCAGGGTCTTGAAGATCGCCGCACCGGTGGCGTCGGCCGCATGGATGATGCGCCGATGGCTGTGACCGCCTTCGCGCGTCAGGTGGAACTCGAAACCGCCGTCTTCGGTGCCCGATTGTTCATCCCGGGTAAACGGCACACCCTGGTCGATCAGCCACTGGATGGCTTCCCTGCTGTGTTCCACGGTGAAACGCACCGCTTGTGGATTGCAAAGGCCGCCGCCGGCGTTGAGGGTGTCGTCGACGTGGGATTCAATGGTGTCGGTATCGTCCAGCACGGCTGCGACACCGCCCTGGGCCCAGAAGGTCGAGCCATTGGCCAGGTCGCCCTTGCTCAGTACTGCAATGCGTAAATGCGCAGGCAAGGTCAGTGCAAGGCTCAATCCGGCGGCTCCGCTGCCGATTACCAGAACATCGTGTTGAAACTGTTGGCTCATTCGAATGGTTTCCGCTCAAGGCGACCCGGGTCGGGGTTGGCGCAAGACACCGGTTCAACGGGTCAGGCAGCCACGCAGCCCACTAGTATATAGAGGGGGGGATCGGCACAATAGCCGGGCATTCATGGCAATGTGAAACCAGCGTGACAGAAAAGCGACGCGCTTCGTCGGATCGTCGGTTTTGGTGCAACGTTGATAAGGCCGCCGTTTCGAGGACAGAACGCTGTTTATCTCGTCACGGTTGCCTGATATTCAGTGCACAGCGCTATAAATAGCGGGAACTTTTGCCGAGCGTCTACGTTCAATAGACGGTTGTCTGCAAAAGGGAGCAGCGTCGGGTTGGTGCAAGATTTCGATTGGAGTCTCTGCCGTCAGGCCCGGCGACAGATTATTCGCGCAGCCGGGGGATCTCCTGCTGCGTTTTTCGTGCGTGCCGAGATCAGAGCGCGCCGGAAACTTGCTTGGAAGGGGGAGAACTTTTGCGAAAAGCCCGAGTCTATGTTTGCAAGCCCGGTCAATTAGTAATGCAAGCCTCCTTCGAGCTTATCGAGGAGTGTTCATGCTAACCCAGGAAGAGGATCAGCAGCTGGTCGAGCGCGTCCAACGCGGCGACAAGCGAGCTTTCGATCTGCTAGTGCTTAAATACCAGCACAAAATTCTCGGGTTGATCGTGCGTTTCGTGCACGACACCCATGAAGCGCAGGATGTCGCTCAGGAAGCCTTCATCAAGGCCTACCGCGCACTTGGTAATTTTCGCGGGGACAGCGCGTTTTACACGTGGCTTTACCGCATCGCCATCAACACGGCGAAAAACTATCTGGTTTCACGCGGCCGTCGGCCGCCGGATAGCGATGTAAGTTCTGAAGATGCCGAGTTCTATGATGGCGATCATGGTCTCAAGGACCTCGAGTCACCGGAACGTGCATTGCTGCGGGATGAAATTGAAGGCACTGTCCATCGAACCATCCAGCAACTGCCCGAAGATTTGCGTACGGCTTTAACTTTACGCGAGTTCGACGGTCTGAGTTACGAAGACATTGCGAGCGTCATGCAATGTCCTGTAGGCACCGTGCGCTCCCGGATTTTCCGCGCCCGGGAGGCCATTGATAAAGCCCTGCAACCTTTGTTGCAGGAAAACTAGAGACAGCGGCGACAGCCAAGAGAGGAACGCCATGAGTCGTGAAGCCCTGCAGGAATCGCTGTCCGCAGTGATGGATAACGAAGCGGACGAACTGGAATTGCGTCGGGTATTGAATGCCTTCGACGATGTTGAAACTCGTGAGACCTGGGCTCGTTACCAGATCGCCCGGGCTGTGATGCACAAGGACTTGTTGCTTCCACGCCTGGACATCGCTGCGGCCGTTTCCGCTGCATTGGCTGACGAAGCCGTACCGGCAAAAGCTTCTCGCGGACCATGGCGCAGCCTGGGTCGCCTGGCAGTAGCCGCGTCGGTCACCGTGGCCGTACTGGCCGGTGTGCGCCTGTACAACCAGGATGAGATTGCCGGCGTGCAGATGGCGCAGCAGTCCAACCAGCCAGGCTTGGCGGCTCCACAGGTCCAGGGCCCGGCGGTACTGGCCGGTTACAGTGAAAGCTCGGAAACCGCAGGCCCGATGGTCAACGGTGTTCTGCAAGGCCAACCTGGCTGGCATGATCAGCGTCTGCCCAACTACCTGCGTCAGCATGCTCAGCAAGCTGCCCTGAAAGGTACTGAAAGCGCGCTGCCTTACGCCCGCGCAGCCAGCCTGGAAAACCGTTAATAAGGAAAACCATTGCGCGCCATACCTCTATTCGCGCTTCTGCTTGGTGGCTGGTGTGCGATTCCAGCCCATGCCAATGAGGCTCAGGATTGGTTGAACCGCCTGAGTCAAGCCGAGCAACAGCAGAGCTTCCAGGGCACTTTCGTTTACGAGCGCAACGGTAGTTTTTCTACCCATAACATCTGGCATCGCGTCCAGGATGGCAAAGTCCGAGAGCGGTTACTCCAGCTCGACGGCTCGGCACAGGAAGTCCTGCGCATTGATGGGCATACTCAATGCGTCAGTGGCTCCTTGATCGCGGGGCTGGGCAATACGCCTGACGGCACCTCGCGTACGCTCGATCCGCAAAAACTCAAGAATTGGTATGACCTGGCCGTCATCGGCAAGTCGCGCGTGGCCGGGCGTCAAGCGGTCATTGTGGTGTTGACGCCCAAGGACCAGCATCGCTATGGCTTTGAGTTGCACCTGGACAAAGAGACCGGCCTGCCGCTCAAGTCCCTGTTGCTCAATGACAAGGGCCAGTTACTCGAACGTTTCCAGTTCACCCGCTTGAACGTTGCCGCGCCGACAGACGGTGATCTGCAAGCCAGCGCCGAATGCAAGGCTGTCGCGCAGGATCCTGGCAAGGCCGTCGCGGTGAAAAACGCCTGGCACTCGGACTGGCTTCCGCCCGGTTTCGAACTGACTGGCAGCGCTGTACGCAAGGACCCGGACACCCAGGTCCAGGTCAACAGCTTGATGTACGACGACGGCCTGGCGCGCTTCTCGGTGTTCCTGGAGCCGTTGAACGGCGCCAGCGCCACCGATACTCGTACTCAGCTAGGCCCGACGGCTGCGGTCTCCCGCAGGCTCACGACACCCCAGGGTGAAATGATGGTCACGGTGGTCGGTGAGATCCCTATAGGCACGGCGGAACGGATTGCGCTTTCCATGCGCGCCGACGTCACGGCGACTCAATAGCCTGCTGGCAGCATGGGGGGTTCGATTGCGCGAGAGGCTGATGATGCCAGGGCTTGATCGAAGTGCCGAAACTTCCTGTCAGTATTTTCATTTGCAAAAACTCAGCTTTTTTTCTATAGCTCAGAGCCGCTCGGCCCTGGCCTTGCCTGTTTCCGGAACAAAAATACCGGCGTATCTTTTTCTGGTATTCCTTGCTCCATATCGCTTAACCATGCTCGTCGTAACGGGAGCCGTATGTCGATACTACGCTTGAAAACCTATCTCTCCATTCTTGCCACCGTGCTTGTGCTCGGCCAGGCCGTTCCTGCCGTGGCGGTCGAGTTGCCCGACTTTACGCAATTGGTCGAGCAGGCTTCGCCCGCCGTAGTGAACATCAGCACGACCCAGAAGCTGCCGGAGCGCCGCGTATCGGACCAGCAAATGCCGGACCTGGAAGGCTTGCCGCCGATGCTGCGTGAGTTCTTCGAGCGCGGCATGCCGCAACAACCCCGTTCGCCCGGCGGTGGTCGCCAGCGCGAAGCGCAATCCCTGGGTTCGGGTTTCATTATTTCGCCTGATGGCTACATCCTGACCAACAACCATGTGATCGCCGATGCCGACGAAATCCTGGTGCGCCTGGCCGATCGCAGCGAACTCAAGGCCAAGCTGATCGGTACCGACCCACGTTCCGACGTGGCGCTGTTGAAAATCGAAGGCAAGGATCTGCCCGTGCTCAAGCTGGGCAAATCCCAGGACCTGAAAGCCGGCCAGTGGGTCGTGGCCATCGGTTCGCCGTTCGGCTTCGACCACACCGTGACCCAGGGTATTGTCAGCGCCATCGGTCGCAGCCTGCCGAACGAAAACTACGTGCCGTTCATCCAGACCGACGTGCCGATCAACCCGGGTAACTCCGGTGGCCCGCTGTTCAACCTCGCGGGTGAAGTCGTCGGCATCAACTCCCAGATCTATACCCGTTCGGGCGGCTTCATGGGCGTGTCCTTCGCGATTCCGATCGACGTTGCCATGGACGTGTCCAACCAACTGAAAAGCGAAGGCAAGGTCAGCCGTGGCTGGTTGGGCGTGGTCATCCAGGAAGTGAACAAGGACCTGGCCGAGTCGTTCGGCCTGGAAAAACCGGCCGGTGCGCTGGTGGCGCAGATCCAGGAAGGTGGCCCGGCTGCCAAGGGCGGCCTGCAAGTGGGTGACGTGATCCTGAGCATGAACGGCCAGCCGATCGTCATGTCTGCCGACCTGCCGCACTTGGTAGGTGCCCTCAAGGCCGGCGCCAAGGCCAATCTGGAAGTGATTCGTGAAGGCAAGCGCAAGAATGTCGAATTGACCGTCGGTGCCATTCCTGAAGAAGGCAAGGAGTTGGATTCGCTGTCCAAGTCTGGCGTCCAGCGCAGCAGCAACCGTCTGGGTGTGGCGGTAGCTGAGCTGACCGAAGAGCAGAAGCGCACCCTGGAGCTCCAGGGCGGTGTGGTGATCAAGGAGGTGCAGGATGGTCCTGCCGCCCTGATCGGTCTTCAGCCGGGCGACATCATTACGCACCTGAACAACCAAGCCATCGGCTCCGCCAAGGAGTTCACCGACATCGCCAAGGCGTTGCCGAAGAACCGTTCGGTCTCGATGCGGGTCCTGCGCCAGGGGCGTGCGAGCTTCATCACCTTCAAACTGGCCGAATGATCGGTTAGCCGCTGAAAAAAAACGCCTCGAAAGAGGCGTTTTTTTTTGCCTGGCGAATGCTCAGCCCATCATGTCCTTGACCATGCGTTCCTGCTCCATGAGTTCCCGCTGCCGGGCATCGATGCGTGACGACAGGGGGAAATTGGTGCCGGCGCGCCGCTTGGCGAAGTCCAACTGCTGAATGGCCTGACGGTAGTCGCCCACCAGTGCGAAGTACTCGGCACGAGCTTGGTGCAGGCCGATGATATTGCCCGACAGCCCGCGGGTCTCGGCCACCATGTACCAGACGTCCGGATCGTCCGGGCGGGCCTTGAGCAGGTGCTCCAGGGCCTTCTCGGCATCGGCGGGGCGGTTCTGCTTGAGCAGCAGGTCGACGCGTACCTGGTTGAGCGGATAGTTGCCTGGGTATTGGCTCAGCATCCGGTCGACGCGCGATTGAGCGTCGGCCAGTTTGTTGCTGGTGATGTCCAAGTCCACCTGGGCGAGGTTGTAGATGATCTCGTTAGGCGATTTGGCCAGCAACGGCTTGAGGTTCTCTCGTGCTTCATTCAGCTGGCCGCCCTTGATTTGCGCGATCGCCAGGCCATAGCGCGCCACGTCGTTCTTCGGGTTCTCATCCAGCTGTGCCCGGAAGCGCTTGGCGCCCAGGCCCGGGGTTTCTTCATAGATCAACTGGACCCGTGCGCGAATCAGTTGATAGCGCACACTGTCCTCGATACCGCCCGGCTTGGCCTGTTCGGCGCGGTTGCGGGTGTCGGCAATCCGGGATTCGGTCACCGGGTGAGTCAGCAGGAATTCCGGGGGCTTGGCGTCGAACCGGTATTGGCGCATCAGGCGCTCGAACATGGTCGGCATGGACCGCGGGTCGTAGCCGGCCTTTTCCAGGTTCTGGATGCCGATGCGGTCGGCTTCCTGTTCGTTCTGGCGCGAGAAGCGCCGTTGTTCCTGGATGGCTGCGGCCTGGGTCCCGGCGATGGCCGCGATCCCTGCATCACCGCCACCGGCGGCGGCAATCACGATGCCGGCCAGCAGCGCGGCCATCATTGGCACTTGCATGCGCTGCTGGGCTTCGACGCCGCGAGCGAAGTGGCGTTGTGACAAGTGCGCCAGTTCGTGGGCCATGACCGAGGCGTATTCGCCTTCGGTCTGTGCGTTGAGGAACAGGCCGCCGTTGACCCCGACGATTCCACCAGGTGCGGCGAAGGCGTTGAGTTGCGGGCTGTTGATCAGGATGAATTCCAGGCGCCGGTCGTTGACCTGGCTGGTTTCCACCAGTTTATAGACGCTGGATTCGACGTAGTCCTTGAGCTGTGGATCGTTGAGCTGTGAAACCTGGCTGCGCAGCAGGGCCAGCCAGGCGCGGCCCAGTTGGTGCTCCTGTTCTGGCGAGACGATGGCAGAACTGGCATCGCCAAGTGACGGCAGGTCGTCGGCGAAGCCCGGTGAGGCAAGCAGGCAAGCGAGCGTCAGCAGGGTGGGGCGCAGAAATGTCATGCACGAAGCCTTAGTCGACAAAGACCTTACTGTAGCCGGACACCGGGCCCGGGACCAGATATTCTAGGCCGCTCAACGATCTGCCGCGGAGTGAACCCATGACTGAAGCTGTAGCCCACGATGCCGAACTGGACGCCAGCGGCTTGAACTGTCCGTTGCCGTTGCTCAAGGCCAAGCTGGAGCTCAATCGCCTGGCCAGCGGCAGTGTGCTCAAGGTGATCGCCACGGATGCGGGCTCTCAGCGTGATTTCCGCACCTTCGCCCGATTGGCCGGTCATACGCTGCTACATGAAGAAGACGATCACGGCGTCTACCGTTACTGGCTGAAGAAGGCTTGAAAAAACCGACAGCGTCTCTTAAGGATTTTTAATGTTCAAAGTGTTACGCGACTGGATCCAGCGCTACTTCTCCGATGAAGAAGCTGTGGTCCTGGCAGTGCTGCTATTCCTGGCCTTTACCGCCGTGCTCACTCTGGGCGGCATGCTGGCGCCGGTGCTGGCGGGGATGGTGCTGGCGTACCTGATGCAAGGGTTGGTGACGACGCTGGAGCGTCTACGGTTACCCGGCACTGTGGCAGTCGGGCTGGTGTTCGCCCTGTTCATGGGGGTGCTGGTGGTGTTTATCGTGGTGATCGTGCCGCTGCTCTGGCACCAGTTGGTGACCTTGTTCAATGAATTGCCAGGGATGCTCGCCAAATGGCAATCCCTGTTGTTGCTGCTGCCGGAGCGCTATCCGCACCTGGTCTCCGATGAACAAGTGTTGCAGACCATCGAAGTGGTGCGCGGCCAGATTGGCAAGTTCGGCCAGTGGGCGCTGACGTTTTCGCTGTCCAGCCTGCCGCTTTTGGTCAACATCATGATCTACCTGGTGTTGGTGCCGATCCTGGTGTTTTTCTTCCTCAAGGACCGGGAAATGATCGGGCGTTGGGTCCGTGGCTACCTGCCTCGTGAGCGGGCGCTGATTACCCGGGTGGCCCAAGAGATGAACCGACAGATTGCCAACTATATCCGCGGGAAAGTCATCGAAATTTTCATTTGCGGCGGCGTGACCTACATCGGCTTCGTCGCCCTGGGGCTCAATTACGCAGCCCTGCTGGCGCTGCTGGTGGGCATGTCGGTGGTGGTGCCTTATGTCGGCGCCGTGGTGGTGACCGTGCCGGTGGCCTTGATTGCGCTGTTCCAGTGGGGTTGGAGCGATCAGTTCATCTACCTGATGGCGGTCTACGGGATTATCCAGACGCTGGACGGCAATGTGCTGGTCCCGCTGCTGTTCTCCGAGGCGGTGAACCTGCATCCGGTGGCGATTATCTGTGCGGTGCTGCTGTTTGGTGGGCTGTGGGGGTTCTGGGGTGTGTTCTTTGCGATTCCCCTGGCGACGCTGTTCAAGGCGGTGCTGGATGCGTGGCCGAGCAAGGAGTCGGTGGTGGCGCCGTTGCTATAGCGGTCAATCTGGTCGAGTCGATGAGGCTGATGCCCCCTTCGCGAGCAAGCCCGCTCCCACAGGGGGATTTGCGGTGTTCCATAGACTCTGTGGGAGCGAGCCTGCTCGCGAAGGGGCCAGTACTGACAATGAAAAACTTCAGCCCTTGTTGAGGGCTTGAGCCGCCGCCAACACCGCATCCACATGCCCCGGCACCTTCACGCCACGCCATTCCTGGCGCAGCACGCCGTCCTTGTCGATCAGGAATGTGCTGCGATCAACGCCCAGGTATTCCTTGCCATAGAGCTTTTTCAGCTTGATCACGTCGAACAGCTGGCAGACGGTCTCGTCCTTGTCACTGATCAGCTCGAACGGGAACTCCTGCTTGCACTTGAAGTTCTCGTGGGACTTGAGGCTGTCCCGGGAGATGCCGAACACTTCGGTGTTGGCAGCCTGGAACTGCGCATACTGATCCCGAAAGCCTTGGCCTTCGGTGGTGCAACCGGGGGTGCTGTCCTTGGGGTAGAAGTAAATCACCACCTGTTTGCCTTTGAGGGCGGCGAGGCTGACGGTCTGCCCGCTGGTGGCGGGTGCCTGGAAATCGGTAACCGGTTGGTCGACGGCAACGGCCATGAACGCTTCCTTACATTGGGTTTTGTGGGCGCCACGGTTCGATCAGGGCATCCAGGTTCATCGCATCGGCGAAATCCAGGAACTGATCGCGCAGCCAACTGATCTGGGTGCCGGCCGGCAGGGTCACGGTGAACGTGGCATTGAGCATGGTGCCGCCGGTCTGTGGCGCCTGGTAGGTGTCACAGGTCAGGTTTTCCAGCTCGACGTGATGGTCCATGAAGAACTGGCACAGCTCGTTGATGATGTCCGGACGGTAGGCCGAACTCACGTAGGCCACGTAGGGCAGGGCCTGGGGACGGTTTTCCAGCGCGGCGCTACGCACCACGTTGACGGTGAAGGCATGCTTCTTGGCCAGCACCGGCAGGCTGCCTTCCAGGCGAGCCAGGGCGTCCCAGCTGCCGGAGATCTCGAGCACGAGGGCACTGCATTCGCCATGACGGGTCAGGCGTGAGGTCACGACGGCGCAGCGATTTTCATGGCTGGCGCGGCACAGGACGTTAGTCAGCTCCATGGGGTTGGCGCCAAGGGCACTGATAACAAGGAATTGTTCGCGGACTGTGGGGGTGGACATGCAGCATTCCTAAAGCGATGAGCGGTCGATACCTTTGCCGCTCGACACGGCGCCAGGCCCGAATAAACGAACGGCTCAAGCCTTGTGTCCGGGGTTGCGCTGCATTTCGCGATAGCGCAAATGCACCAGGACAAACCCGGGATCGGGGCTTGCGGCGACGAAAACGGAGGCTGGAAACCGGCGTATGAGCTTATCGGTACCGATCAAAGCCTGAAGGGTAGCGAAAACCATCGCCTAGGGGAATGGTAGTTCGCTTGTACAAGCATCTTGGCGCCAGTACCATTACCGCTCTCTTTTTCCGGCAGGAGCGGTTTCATGATTGCGGGCAGTATGGTGGCACTGGTCACACCCATGGATGCACAAGGGCATCTTGACTGGGCCAGCCTCAGCAAACTCGTGGACTTCCACCTTGAGAACGGCACCCATGCCATTGTCGCCGTCGGTACTACCGGCGAGTCGGCAACCCTCGACGTCAATGAGCACATCGAAGTCATCCGTGCCGTGGTCAAGCAGGTCAACGGTCGCATTCCCGTCATCGCCGGGACCGGCGCCAACTCGACCCGCGAGGCCGTCGAGTTGACCCGCAACGCCAAGGAAGCCGGCGCCGACGCCTGCCTGCTGGTCGTTCCGTACTACAATAAGCCAACCCAGGAAGGCTTGTATCAGCACTTCAAGTACATTGCCGAAGCTGTCGACATCCCGCAGATCCTCTATAACGTTCCCGGCCGCACCTCCTGCGACATGCAGGCCGAGACCGTGATCCGCCTGTCCACCGTCCCGAACATCATCGGCATCAAGGAAGCCACCGGCGACATGAAGCGCGCCAAGGCTATCGTCGATGGTGTGAGCAAGGACTTCATCGTGTTGTCCGGCGATGATCCGACCGCGGTCGAGCTGATCCTGCTGGGTGGCAAGGGCAACATCTCCGTCACTGCCAACGTTGCCCCGCGCGAAATGGCCGACCTGTGCGAGGCCGCGCTCAAGGGCGACGCCGAGACTGCACGGGCAATCAACGAAAAACTGATGCCGTTGCACAAGGATCTGTTCGTCGAGGCCAACCCGATTCCGGTGAAGTGGGCCTTGGTTGAAATGGGCCTGATGCACGAAGGCATCCGCCTGCCACTGACCTGGCTGAGCACCCCCTGTCACGAACCGCTGCGGCAGGCCATGCGCCAGTCCGGCGTCCTGGTTTAATTGAGGAAGTACAACGCATGAAGCGAATGGCCGGACTTTCCGCACTTGCCTTGATTATCTCCAGCACCAGCGGCTGTGGATGGGTCTGGGGGCCGGAAGGTTACTTCCGCGACCGTGGTAGCGATTACCTGCAGGCGCAACAGACTGCACCGATGCAACTGCCGCAAGACGTCAACGTTGCCAAGCGCCTCGATCCGCTGCTGCCGATCCCGCGCAACGTAGCTGACGACAGCGTCAAGGGCGAATACATCGTCCCACGTCCACAGCCGCTGTCGGCCGTGGCCGATGCCAGCGATTACACCCTGCAGAAGAGTGGCGACTCCCGCTGGGTCATGGGCCAGCACCCACCGGCCGAAGTCTGGCCTGTGGCGATCCAGTTCTTCCAGGACAACGGTTTCCGCCTTGACGAGCAGCGCCCGCAAACCGGCGAGTTCACCACCACCTGGCAGCGCTCCGATGAACTGTCTGCCGCCATGGCCAAGCGCATGAGCGCCGCCGGTGTCGCGGCCGACAGCGAAACCCGCGTGCGGGTACGCATCGAGCCGGGCGTGCAGCGCAACACCAGTGAAGTTTATGTGGTCAGCGCTGAGCGGCCTGCCGGCAGCACCGCCGATGTGGCCTTCACCAACCGTTCGGTCAATACCGGCCTCGACGCTGCGCTGGTGGACGACATGCTCGCCAGCATGAGTCGTAACGCGGAGCAGGGCGGTTCGGTCTCGATGCTGGCGTCCAAGGAGTTCGATGCGCCGAGTCGCGTCAGCCTGAACGAAGACGGCAGCGGCAATCCGGTGCTCAACGTCGGCTCCGACCTGGACCGTGCCTGGTCGAGCGTTGGTCGTGCGCTGGAGCAGGGCGAGTGGCGCGTTGAAGACATCAACCGCAGTCTGGGCCTGTACTACATCAACCTGGCTGAAAAGGCCGAGAGGAAAGACGAGAAACCCGGCTTCTTCAGTGGCCTGTTCGGCAGCAAGCCGAACAAGGAAGAAATCGAAGCCCGTGCCGAGCGTTACCAGGTTCGCCTGAGCAAGGTCGGCGACAACGTCCAGGTCACCGTCGAGAAAAACATCAACACCGTGGCGCCGGCCGATGTGGCCCGCAAGGTGTTGGGCGTGATTCAGGACAACCTGGGCTGATCCGATGCGTTTTGCCGTTCTCGGCAGCGGTAGCCAGGGGAACGGCACGCTGGTAGCCAGCGCCGGCACGTACGTGTTGGTCGATTGTGGTTTCTCCCTGCGGGAAACCGAGAAGCGCCTGTTGCGCCTGGGTGTGCACCCGGCGCAGCTGAGCGCGATACTCGTGACCCACGAACATGCCGACCACGTGCATGGCGTGGGTTTGCTGTCTCGGCGCTACAATCTGCCGGTGTACCTGAGTCGTGGGACGCTGGGAGGCCTGCGCAAGCCCATCGAACCGGCCGGGTTCGTGGTCGGTGGCGAGCAACTGCGCATCGGTTGCCTGGATATCAGCGTGGTCAGCGTGGCGCACGATGCCCGGGAACCGACGCAATATGTGTTCAGTGACGGCGAGCGGCGTTTTGGACTGCTGACCGACCTGGGGTCGTATTGCGACAAGGTGATGGACAGTTACCGGGACCTCGATGCGTTGATGATCGAGTCCAACCACTGCCGCGACATGTTGGCGCGTGGTCACTACCCCTACTTCCTCAAGCAGCGGGTAGGCGGGGAGCACGGACATTTGAACAACCACCAGGCGGCGTTCCTGGTGGCCGAGTTGGGCTGGCAAGGCCTGCAACACCTGGTCCTGGCCCATCTGAGCAGCAAGAACAACCTGCCGCAGCTGGCCCGGCAATGTTTTGTCGACACCCTCGGGTGCGACCCGAACTGGCTGCAACTGGCCGATCAAGATTCAGGGCTCGACTGGCGACATATCGCCTAGCCCACTACTTAGCAAGCGGAGCCCATCATGGAAAAACGTGAAGAACTCTACCGCGGCAAAGCCAAGTCGGTTTACAAGACCGACGACGCTGACCGCTTGATCCTGCTGTTTCGCAACGACACCTCGGCGTTCGACGGCAAGCGCATCGAACAGCTGGACCGCAAGGGCATGGTGAACAACAAGTTCAACGCCTTCATCATGCAGAAACTCGAAGCCGCCGGCGTGCCGACCCAGTTCGACAAGCTGCTGGGCGACAACGAATGCCTAGTCAAGAAGCTGGACATGATCCCGGTCGAATGCGTCGTGCGTAACTACGCCGCCGGCAGCCTGGTCAAGCGCCTGGGCGTGGAAGAGGGCATGAAGCTCAACCCTTACACCTTCGAGCTGTTCCTGAAGGACGACGCCAAGGGCGACCCGTTCATCAACGAATCCCACGTCGTGGCATTCGGTTGGGGCACCGCCGAGCAACTGGTCCGCATGAAGGAGTTGTCCCTCAAGGTCAACGACGTGCTGAGTAAGTTGTTCGACGACGCCGGCCTGCTGCTGGTGGACTTCAAGCTTGAATTCGGCGTGTTCAGCGACGGATCCATCGTCCTGGGCGACGAGTTCAGCCCTGACGGCTGCCGCCTCTGGGACAAGGACACCAAGAAGAAGATGGACAAGGACCGCTTCCGCCAAGGCCTCGGTGACGTCATCGAAGCCTACGAAGAAGTCGCCCAGCGTCTGGGTGTGCCGCTGTAATCGACGCAAGCATCTGATAGCACGGAAAAAATTTCGCTCGGGGGTTCGCTTCCGGCGAATGTGCTGGTATGATGCGCGCCACTGGAGAGATGCCGGAGTGGCCGAACGGGACGGATTCGAAATCCGTTGTACTGGCGACAGTACCTAGGGTTCAAATCCCTATCTCTCCGCCATACATAGAAAAACCCCGTAATTCAATGAGTTACGGGGTTTTTTCGTTTCTGGTTCTACTACTCCTTTCTACTACTATCGTGCCTGTGATCTGCTTTCCTGTAGGTCTCTAGCTGATGTTGCCTGCTGTATATCTGATCACGTTGATTGCTATGAGCCATTACTGGGCTAGGCTGAGTCGTGCTGCCTGCTCTCTGGGTTTTGAGACAAGGGCCCCAAACGGAGAAGCGGGTTCATTCGGCAATCAACGGAAGGAAATTCCATGCCTATTTATTATGTCAACAACCAGCCGCAACCGAGGGGCGACCATGAGGTTCACAAAGCAGGGTGCATTTGGATGCCAAGCGATAAGACATCTCTTGGGGAGCATGTTGGCTGTTCTACGGCAGTCGCATCAGCAAAGAAAATTTATCCCACGGCTGATGGTTGCAAGACCTGTGCTGATGCGTGCCACACCCGCTAGTTAATGTTTACGAGGGGACGGTAGCCCGTCCCTTTTGAAAAGGCTCCCTGCCTTCCAAAACACAGACAAGCTGAGCGAGATATACCGGGCTAGCTCTGGTGAGGAAAATATTAACCCCCCTGAGACATAGCTAACGTAGTGTTCAACCTTGTTTGGCGGGCTCCAAGGACAAATATCTCTCTGATGGTCTAGGCTCGACCACTACCCATCAGGAGATTGCCACATGGACACGGATGAAAAGGCTACGTGCTATTACCGGTATGAAATCGAGGGTAACGAGAAAGCGGGGCAAACCGAGTTATCAAAAAAGCTCAAGCATCCAGCCAAAGTGGACCTTTTGATAGAGATGCTGAGAGGCACCATCAGGCAGGATGAACCAAAGTATTTTATAAAAACACCCGAGGAGCACGGAACAACGCGCACGGGATACCTCGTAGGGCCTGCCAAGATCGTATTTGGTTGGGATAAAGAATTCGAGCGAGGGTTTGAGTCGGGAGCAACTGACAGATTCGATTTTTACGTAAAGGACATGCCTCTCAAATCTTGATGTCCTTAGCGTGCAGGGCTGGTCAAGAAAGCCCTGCACGCAGGGCTCACATACGAAGCGTCAGCATTACATCCTCTTTGGCATTCCGTGTTCTTCCATAAACTCAGAGAATTGCGTCCAGGTGAGATTGTATTTATTTACATGATTGCCTGATGGAAGCCATTCGATGTTGCCTTGGCTTATGAGAATAGTGCCGAGCTTGCCACCATCCTTTTTCACTTCAACTTCTACGTCCTGACGCTGCACCAGCATAGATTGAAGATTGATTTTTACTTCGTGAGCCATGGCGCCTTCCCTTGCATGCTTGTGACGTTTCGGTGGTAGCAAGCTTAGAAGAGGGTTCAGTATTCGCAAATCTTGGCGCTAGGGCACAGCGGTTAAGACCAGATTATAAATGAGAACCGATCCTATCGGCAGAATACCAAATATCCGAGCTTTGGGGTGGCTCACTAGCTACTCCTGACTCAGAGACGGAAGAGGCACTAGAACGCCTCAGATAGCCTGAAACCGCCTAGAAAAGACGTTTCTTAAGAGAGTCCTACCTTATGCTTCTACCTTCACCATGTGGCCCTTGCCAGCCATCGGTTTACCGTTGAGGTTGGTGTGGGGGATGGATTCGGTGACAATACCACCGTGGTCGGTGGTATCTCCGAGTCGAATTATTGGCATCATTTCATAACACTCTCTCTGGCTGCTTGGTGAAGACAGCTGTCTCGCTCTGCTGGAGGAAAGGTGGAGATGGGCGGTTTATTCATACTGCCTCGTCTTGTTTTATGGATTGAAAAATTGTGGTGGTTACTGGCGATTAAGCTAATGATATGTGTGGGCGCTGGCGATAGAAAATGACCAATTTAAGTGGTAAGTGTTTTGAGCCACTTAGATATTTCATTTTTAATTGATGTGAGGTTTTTTTGAGCTGAAATGATGGATGTTTCATGCCCTAGTTCTGACTCTTTAGTGGTGGAAGTGGTTTTTCTGAGGTTTTCATCCAAAACTATTTTTAATATGCTCCCTGTTTTTTGATGTTTTACCGAAAATATGGGATTTGCGTCCATAAAGGGGGTTCCGTTGGAAAAAGTAGTTTTATAGAAAGGAGTAATAAAACTCTCAAGATCTATGTTGTGTGAAATTACAAGCTCGATAAAAAGCTCTTTGATGTGGTTTTCAAGTTTTTTGTATGTGCTTGGGGTGGATAGGTAATCGTTGAACATATTATTTATCCGTAAATGCTGTTCCAGAGGTAACTTCTATATCCACACGTTCGTGTGCGGTATCTCTCACCATAAATGTCTTGCTCACGGGGGCGCTAACACCACCACAGGCGCAAGCATTATCAATAAAGCGTTCGGCTTTGCCGAAGGCTTCTTCCCTAGCTCTCAAATCTTGACGGCCTAGTTTTCCCTTGAGTTCATCTAGTTTTAATTTTGCATCAGCAGCGGTAAGTGGTGAGTCTTGGTTCCAACTTACCGACTGTTCAAGTTTTGTCCCTTGAGCTTGGATTCTTCCTCTGTTGGCTGCCAGCCCGAGCGGGTCAATCCACCCAACTGGATTCGGCCCATACGCATAGACATTAAGTCCACCCGCAAACCCAATCGGGTCCTTGCCAATAAACCGCCCGACCTGTGGATCATAGTACCGATAGCGGTTGTAGTGCAGCCCGGTTTCCACATCGAAGTACTGCCCTTGAAAGCGCAACGAATTGCGGATGTCCGCCCGTTTGGCGGTCTCGCTGCGCTGTTCCTTGGCCAATC
>NZ_CAXAPD010000043.1:0-31554 GCF_963970515.1 Pseudomonas sp. RL_5y_Pfl2_73
GTAAAGGTAAACTTTTTCGACTTTGGCGTCGGGACGCATCATGAGGTGCTGGCTCCGGAAAGAGATCGGGAGCGCAGCATCGGGCTTCAATGGGCGGCTTTGAATGTGTGGGTGATGGATCGTTTACAGATTTTTCGCATGCCAACCATTTTTCCATTTTTCGAGACGCTGCGCAGTGGCGCTTTTTGAAATATGAGAAGGTTGTCATTTGACAACTTCGCGGGCCGTGCGAATACTGGAGATCACGGATGATTCGTCCAACGCACCCGAAGAAAGAGGTCGAAGAAGCGCTCAGGCATGCCGAAGGGCACGGATGGCGCATAGAAGTCGGCGGCGGTCACGCTTGGGGGAGGGTTTATTGCCCGTACAAAGACGCGGTGTGCCGTTGTGGCGAGTTCTGCATCACCTCGATATGGAGCACGCCGAAGAACCCTGGCAACCATGCGCGAGCCTTGCGACGCGTTGTGGGCAATTGCTCGACGCATCGCAATCGGCGCGATGCGGATTACGATGCTAAGGAATAGAACAATGGAATTTACCTTTACCTTGAAATATCAGCTTGTTGACGATGGCTGTGCGATGGATGAACTGGTCGAACGGCTAGGGGAAGCGGGCTGTGACGATGCCTTGGTCGGTATCGGGCAGCCGGGGCGGCTGGCGCTTGAGTTCACTCGCGAGGCTCCTGATGCGGTCAAGGCAGTGCATAGCGCTCTGGCCGATGTCCATCGCGCGGTACCGTCGGCCAAATTGATCGAGGTTGCGCCTGATTTGGTCGGGCTGACTGATGTAGCTGAGATCGTCGGTGTGTCTCGGCAGAATATGCGCAAGCTGATGTTGGCTCATCCAAGCAGCTTCCCGACTCCGGTGCATGAGGGGAGTGCATCTATTTGGCATTTGGCAGACGTGCTGACCTGGCTGCAGGCCAAGGGCAGCTATTCGCTGACCAAGAACGTGTTGGATGTGGCCCAGGTGGCGCTGCAGGTCAACGTTGCGAAAGAAGGTCGACGGTTACCGGGTATGGCTTCCAAAGCGTTGGACGCTTTGGTTGGGTGACAGCCTTGGGGGAGTCGCTGAAGGGGGGCTCCGACAACATGGATGTGTCCAGGCTTTGAACGAGCCTGAATATAAGGGATATATGGTTTCTATCAGCGCACGCGGTGAAGACAAGACTCGACAGTTCAGCGATTGGAAAATCAAAAGTGACAGGAGTGGTGGGTTCTTGCTCACTGGCTTCTTTCCTTCCGGCAAGAGCTATTCCTGGCCGCTTGAAGTCTGTGAAATCATTCCTACCCGAGTGGTGAGTGGCCAGCTTCTGCGCAGGAAGGGCAGTGCAATGGTCAACCCCATCGAGAGCGCTGTGATCTACGGCGAGAAATATGCGGTCGTTCAGTATGCGGGGAAGACGACAAAGTATGTGTTCAGGCTGGACTCCATCGAGCTAGTCGAGTCGACGAAAATCAAGGACGACCCGATCTTTCAATATTTCCGTTCCGTCGCCAATGGACGGGTCGATAAGAGCGTGAAACCTGGCGACAAGGAGATCGCCGAAAACGTACTGCGGCAGTTGAACGCAATACCTTCAGTTGCAGGCACGGCGCTGCACGCATATTGCTTCGGGCAGAATGGACAGCAGGTGCAAGCGGGTCATTTCATCTTTCCATTTGGCATCAATGAAAGTCAGCTCCAAGCCGTCGAACGGGCGTTCACCTCCCAAGTCAGTCTGATCGAAGGTCCTCCAGGTACAGGCAAGACCCAGACCATTCTGAATATCATTGCCAATATCCTGCTGTGTGGAAAAAACGTGGCGGTGGTCTCCAACAACAACTCAGCTGTCGCGAATGTTTGTGAAAAGCTGGGCAAGTCCGGCCTCAATTACCTGGTCGCTGAATTAGGCAGTAAAGACAACCGCGAAACATTTTTCGCTAAGCCGTGCTCCCGGCCCTCGGCGGCTCCCGAAGCAGCCCCCTCGATGGAGCGCATCCAGGCTGTCTTGCAGCAACTCAAAGGGCATCTGCATGCCCGCAATGCGGTGGCGCAGTTGCAGATTGAAATCGATGAGCTGGAGGTGGAGCGGCGTTATCTGCGGCAATGGCAGCAGGATAACGGCGTGCAGATACCGGTCCTGGACAAGTACAAGCTCACCCCGCAAAAGGCCGCTGACCTGATGGCTTATCTGGCCCATCTTGCGGGTGGCCGCGTCAGGGTCAAGGACAGGATTGAGCTGCTGTTCAATTTCAGGATTCTGCGCATCAGGCCATTCGATAACTGGGGAAAGCGCAAGTCGATGTTCTATGGCCTGCAACTCCACTACTACGACAAGGCATTGCAGGAAAAAAACGCGGCACTGGAAAGCCTTCAGCAAACGTTGCGACTTGGCAATTACCAGGCGCTACTGGAGGAACTGACCAGCGCTTCAATGAAGTATCTCAAGCAGCACCTGCATCAGCATGTGCCGACGCCTGAACCCTTTGACGCCAAGGACTACAAGCGCAGATTCGATGAGTTTGTTAAGCGTTACCCGATTATTTCCAGCAGCACGCATTCAATCATCAACTCCCTCCAAGCAGGGGCGATGCTTGACTACGTGATTATCGACGAGGCTTCGCAACAAGATATCGTTCCGGGAATACTGGCGTTGGGCTGCGCTAAAAACCTGATTATCGTTGGTGATAGAAAACAGTTGGCGCACATTCCAGCAAAGCTTGGCCTCGCAGCACCCCAGGATAACTACGATTGTGAGAAGCACAGTCTGCTCGATTCGTGCATAAGAGTGTTCAATGGCTCTATTGCGACGACGCTGCTCAAAGAACACTATCGGTGTCACCCGCGAATCATCCAGTTTTGCAATCAGCAGTTCTATGATGACCAACTGATTCCGATGACGAAGGACAACGGGGAAAAGCCTTTGTCGCTGCTGGTCACGGCCAAGGGCAATCACACGCGAAAGACAACTAACCTGCGGGAGCTGGATTCTCTGTTGGTGGTGCTTGAGGGGGAGGGCGAAAGCGCATGGGAGGGCGAGGACGGCAGGGGGTTTATTGCGCCGTTCAGGGCACAGGCCACTTTGTCTGGCACGCTTTTACCGGCTGACTTCGTCAACGACACTGTTCACAAATTCCAGGGCCGAGAGTGCGACGAGATCGTCTTCTCCACCGTATTGGACAAAAAGAGTATTACGCCGAAACTCCTGTCATTCGTGGATGACCCACGCATGGTCAATGTAGCGGTTTCCCGTGCTAAAAATCATTTTACTTTGGTCACGGGAGACGATGTTTTCAGAGCGAACAACGGGCATATCGCGGCGCTGGTGCGCTACATCGAATATTACGCGGAAGACCGGCAGTTGCATCGCGCCCCGGTGGTATCTGCCTTTGACCTGCTCTACAACGAATACGATCAATCGCTTGAACGCCTCGATAAGCGATTACGACGGGAAGACTCTGTTTTCAAGTCCGAGCAGATTGTGGCGCAGATACTGCGTGAGACGCTGGACCAGGAGGTTTGCCGGGGGCTCAAGTTCCATTCGCAGATCGCGCTGAACCTGCTGGCCTCGGCCGTGAACACGAGCCTGACGCCGAGAGAACGGGAGTTCATGGCCAACGGCGCCAGTTGTGATTTCGTGCTCTATTTCAAAGTTGGGAAAACGCCGTTGGGCGTGATAGAAGTCGACGGCGGCAGCCATGACACACCACAGCAGGTGGAACTCGATGCTTTGAAAAACAGCATCTTGAGCAAAAGTGGTATCTCTTTACTGCGTTTGCGTACCGTCGAAAGCCATATCGAACAACGGGTGGCCGCATTCGTGATGCAGTGGGCAACCAACGTCTCAACGGAAACGGCAACGTAGTTTGAACCACTGAATCATGCCCTGGCCGCCGCTCAGGCGGCCACCGCCGACTTCACCGCCGCGCCACATCCGAAAAATAAAACTTATCCAGCGTATGCCGCGATTCGGTGTACTCGAATTGTCGGCCGTCCTGAAGAAAGGTCTGGTTACTCACCACGATCACATGGCTCTGGCCGTCGAGGTCCAGGTGCTGCTGATCGTCCTTGGCGCAGCGGACCGCTTCGATGGTGCGCTGGGCATAGGCGATTTGCAGGTGCAGGGTCTGTTCGATGAAGGCGTAGATCGACTGCACGGCGATGTCGCGGGTCAGGCCGGGGATCACGTCGCTGACGAAGTGGTTGATGTCCAGGATCACGCGCTTGCCGTCGATTCGTCGGACCCGCTTGATGCGGGTGATCGGGCTCCCGGCGGGGGCCTTGATGTGCTCGAGCAGGGCGCCTTCCAAAGGTAGCTGACTGAATTCGACCACGTCGGTGCTGACATCGTTGCCCAGGCGCGGGTAGGTCTCCTGGAAGCTGACGATGCCACCGAGCTGGAATTCGATGGGCTGGGTGGACAGTACGAAGGTGCCCTTGCCGTGGATCTTCTGGGCGAAGCCGCGCTCCTGGAGTTGTTCGATGGCCTTGCGCACCGTGCCACGACTGGCCTGGTAGCTGTCCATCAGTTCGGTTTCGGAGGGCAGGCGGGCGCCTCGCTCCAGGCGTTCGGTGGTAATGCTGGTCAGCAGATCGTTGTAGATCTGGTTGTATTTACTCATGGAGAGGGCTCTGTACCGCGCTGTTCACCGGGGCGGAACCTTACGGGCCAAGTGGGGGAGTTGTCCATTCGGCTGTCATTATTTGACGACAGGAGCGTAGGACGTTTCCTGGTTTTTCGGGGGTTCATCATAAACAAAAACAAAACTCGTCTGTACGAGTTGTTGATTTAACTCGTACAGACGAGTACTTTCCCTTCCACGTGCTGTCGACTCTCAATAACAAGAATGACGCGGAAGAAAAAAGCATGAGCCACGATTACTCAAAAATCGCCAGCGAGCTGCTGCAAAGCTTGGGTGGCGCCGACAATATCGAGCAGGCGGCCCATTGCGTGACGCGCCTGCGCCTGTCCCTCAAGGACGCGGCCCGGGTGGACAGTGCCACGCTGAACCAGATCGACCTGGTCAAGGGTTCGTTTTTTACCGGTGGCCTGTTCCAGGTGGTCATTGGGCCGGGCGAGGTGGAAAAGGTCTATGCCGCCCTGCGCGAATTGACGGGCCTGGCCGCCGCGACCATTGCCGACGTCAAGCGCCAGGGCGCGCAGAAGGGCAACGGCATGCAACGCCTGGTGCGGGTGCTGTCCGATGTGTTCATGCCCATCCTGCCTGCCCTGGTGATCGCCGGCCTGCTGATGGGCGTCAACAACCTGCTGGGCGCCAAGGGCATGTTCATTGCCGGACAGACGTTGCTCGATGCCTATCCGAACCTGGATGGCGTCTGGAGCCTGATCAACCTCATGGCCAATACCTCCTTTGTCTTTCTCCCGGCCCTGGTGGGCTGGTCGGCGGCCAAGCGTTTCGGCGGCAGTGAGATCCTTGGCATCGTGCTGGGCTTGATGCTCGTCCACCCGGACCTGCTCAATGCCTGGAACTACGGCAAGGCCGTGGCGGGGCTGGAGGGCCAGAGCCTGCCGTACTTCGACATCTTCGGCTGGTTCCGGATCGAGAAAGTCGGCTACCAGGGGCAGATCCTGCCGATCCTGCTGGCGGCCTATGTCATGAGCGTGATCGAGCGATGGTTGCGGGCCAGGGTGCCCAACGCGATCCAACTACTCGTGATCCCCATCACCACCATTGTGGTTACCGGTGTACTGGCCCTCGCCATCATCGGTCCGGTCACCCGGCACCTGGGCATCCTGATTACCGAAGGCATGGTGGCGTTGTTCGACCTGGCGCCGGTGATTGGCGGGGCGATTTTCGGCCTGCTCTATGCGCCGCTGGTGGTGACCGGCATGCACCACATGTTCCTGGCGGTGGATCTGCAATTGATCTCGACCCAGGGCGGCACCTTCATTTGGCCGATGATCGTCATGTCCAACCTGGCCCAGGGCAGCGCGGCGCTGGCGGTGTTCTACATGACCCGCAATGCGCGGGACAAGAGCATGGCGTCCACGTCGGCGATTTCCGCTTATTTCGGCATCACCGAACCGGCAATGTTCGGGGTCAACCTGCGCTACAAGTTCCCCTTCTATTGCGCCCTGGCCGGTTCGGCCCTGGGCTGCATTTTCCTGTCGCTGAACAAGATCAAGGCCTCGGCGATTGGCGTCGGGGGGCTGCCGGGTTTCATTTCGATCGTGCCCGACTACATACCGATGTTCGTGGTCGGCATGGTCATCGCCATGAGCGTGCCCTTTGCCCTGACCTGCGCGTTGAGCATGAAGATCGTCCGGCCGGGGTATCGGGTGGCCTGACGCCTGTGGGAACCGGGCTTGCCCGCGATGAGGCCCGCAGGGCCTGTACCAGACAGAATGAAGGAATCTCGCCATGCAAGACTGGCAACGCTCAGTGATCTACCAGATTTATCCGAAGAGTTTCTACAGCCATGGCGGCCAGGCCACCGGTGATTTGCGAGGGGTGGTGGACAAGCTCGACTACTTGCACTGGCTGGGTGTGGATTACCTGTGGCTGACACCGTTCCTGCGTTCGCCGCAACGGGACAATGGCTACGACATCAGTGATTACTACGCCATCGACCCCAGCTACGGCACCATGGCCGATTGCGAATTATTGATCGCTGAGGCGCGCAAGCGCGGTATCAAGCTGATGCTCGACATCGTGGTCAATCACACCTCCATTGAGCATCCCTGGTTCCAGGCCGCCCGCAGCAGCCTCGACAACCCGTACCGCGATTTCTATATCTGGCGGGACCAGCCGAACAACTGGGAGTCCAAGTTCGGCGGCTCGGCCTGGGAGTACGAAGCGCAGACCGGCCAGTATTACCTGCACCTGTTCGACCACACCCAGGCCGACCTGAACTGGGACAACCCCCAGGTGCGTGCCGAAGTGTTCAAGATGATGCGTTTCTGGCGGGACCAGGGGGTGGGGGGCTTTCGTCTCGATGTGATTAACCTGATTTCCAAGCCGGCCGACTTTCCTGACGACCACACTGATGGCCGGCGTTTTTATACCGACGGTCCCAACGTGCATCGCTACCTGCAGCAAATGCATCGGGAAGTCTTCGAGGGGTTCGACCTGATCAATGTCGGCGAGATGTCGTCCACCAGCCTTGAACACTGTGTTCGTTATTCGTGCCCGGCGTCCCGTGAACTGTCGATGACGTTCAATTTCCATCATTTGAAGGTGGATTACCCGAACTTGCAAAAGTGGGTGCGGGCCGACTTCGATTTTCTCGAACTCAAACGCATCCTGTCCGACTGGCAAGTCGGCATGCAGGCCGGTGGTGGTTGGAATGCGCTGTTCTGGTGTAACCATGACCAGCCGCGGGTGGTGTCGCGGTTCGGCGATGACGGTGAGTACCGCGAGCCTTCGGCGAAGATGCTTGCCACGGCGTTGCACTTTCTCCAGGGCACCCCGTTCGTGTACCAGGGCGAGGAGTTGGGGATGACCAATCCGGGCTTCGAGCACATCGAGCAGTATCGCGATGTGGAAACCCTGAACATCTATCGCCTCAAGCGCAACGCCGGGGTGCCGGAGGCCGAGGCCATGGCGCCGATCATCCAGAAGTCCCGCGATAACGGGCGCACGCCGATGCAATGGAATACCGGGCCGAACGCCGGTTTCAGCCGGGCCGAACCCTGGATCGGTGTGCCCGTCAGCGCCACTTCCATCAACGTCGAGCAGCAACAGCAAGACTCGGCCTCGGTGCTGCATTACTACCGTCAATTGATCGCCCTGCGCCGCAGCGAAGCTTTGATCCAGGACGGTGTCTACCGCCTGCTCTTGCCCGAACATCCGCAGGTGTGGGCGTACCTGCGTGAAGGGCAGGGGGAGCGCCTGTTGGTGGTCAGCCATTTTTATGGAGGCGACTGCGACGTGGAGCTGCCCGAAGGCGTCCTCAGCCATGACACGAAACAACGCTGGGTGATCGGCAACTACGAGGCCGGCGAACACCGATACCGACGGCTGCGCTTGCGGCCCTATGAGTCGTTTGTGTTGCACCTGAGCGACTGAATAAACAGCTTTCCCTGACCCAGGCAATGCCTGACAGCGAACACGTTGCGCCAGACGCATCGTGGGCCCTTTGTCGTCAGCTAAATGGCGGTCAAGGAGGGAAGTTATGGAGCAAAAAACAATAAGAAATAATGGAGAGGTGGGTGTATGAAAACAATTATAAACCGTGGCCTTGCCGCGTCCTGTATCTGCCTGGCGCTGCCGTTCCCGGCTCAGGCGCTGGAGTTTTCCGGTTATCTGCGCAGCGGCGTCGGCAGTGCGACCAATGGCCGTTCCCAATCCTGCTTCCAGTTGCCCGGGGCACAGACTAAATACCGATTGGGCAATGAGTGCGAGCAGTATGGGGAACTGGAGCTGCGCCAGGATCTTTTCACTCTCGACGATGGCTCGGTGTTGAGCGTGGACGGCATGGCATCGCTGTACAACCGCTATGACCGCACGCCGACTTTCCAGGGTGAAAACGGCTCGGCGCGCATGCCGCAGATGTATGCCCAATGGTCGAACATGCCCAGTCTGAACGGCGGGTCGCTGTGGGCTGGTCGGCGTTATTACAAACGTAACGACATCCATATCTCGGATTTCTACTACTGGAACCAGAGTGCTACCGGTGGCGGGATCGAGGACGTGCTGATCGGCGGGCTGAAATACAGCTACGCCTTCTCGCGCAAGGACAACCTCTACCAGAAAGACCCGGTCAACCGGCATGACTTCAACGTCGCCGGTTTCAGGACCAACCCCGGCGGCGAGCTGGAATTTGGCCTGAGCTTCATCGACCGGGCGGACCGTCGTGACGCCCATCGCGGTTGGGCCCTGACCGCCCAGCATGTGCAGCAGGACTTCCTGGGCGGCAAGAATAAACTGGCCTTGCAGTACGGTGAGGGCCCCGGCACTGGGCTGGGGTATACCGGCGATACCGGACTGGACGACAGCAACAAGAGTTATCGTCTGGTGGAGTTTTTCGATTGGCAGCTCACGCCGCGTTTCGGCGGACAGGTGCAGGCGGTGTACCAGAAGGACATCCGCACCGATGGCGCCGACCAGGACTGGCTGTCGTTGGGGGTTCGCCCGGCGTACGCCATCACTGATCAATTCAAGTTGGTGGCCGAACTGGGTCATGACCAGGTTCAGGCCAGCGGTGGAACACGCAAACTGAGCAAAGTTACCTTTGCGCCCACCTGGTCGCCCAAGGGCCCGGAATTCTGGGCTCGTCCGGAAATACGGCTCTATTACACCTACGCCAGTTGGAACGAGGCGGCCAAGCGTGCAGCCAATGAACTGGCAGCCGGCTCGGCGCTGTCGGACACCGGTGTATTCGGCGGTGCGCGACATGGTTCCAACGTGGGCCTGCAGGTCGAATACTGGTGGAAATGACCCGTGTAGCGCGGGTCGCTGATCTCTGCGTGCCCGCGATGCCAAAAAGAACAGACAGCAGCAGGTGAAGTCTCATGAACACAACGCAACCTTTGCAATTGCTCGCACCGCTGTCCGGGGTCTTGATGCCCTTGGACAGTGTGCCGGACCCCGTCTTCTCGAGCCGTGTGGTGGGGGATGGCATCTGCATCGATCCGACCTCGCAGACCCTTTGCGCGCCGCTTTGCGGTGTCATCGGCACGCTTCAGGACAGCGCCCATGCGGTGAGTGTCACCGCTGACAACGGCGTCCAGGTGCTGATGCACATTGGTCTGGACACGGTCAACCTGGCGGGCAAGGGGTTCACCTCGCGGGTGACCATGGGGCAACGGGTCGAGGCCGGCCAGCCGCTGATCGATTTTGATGCCGACTACATCGCCCTGCATGCGCGCAGCCTGTTGACGCTGATGCTGGTGGTCAGCGGCGAACCCTTCAGCCTGCTCGGGGACGAGACGAGCTGTATCGAGAGTGGTGCGCCGTTGCTGCGTGTGTGTCCGACGGAACAAGGACCCGTCGACGAGGCGCAGCAGGGTTCGATGCTGTTTTCCGGGTCGCTGATCGTGCCCAATGAAAGTGGCCTGCATGCCCGTCCTGCTGCGGTGTTCGCCCAGGCGGCCAAAGGGTTTGATGCCAATATCCAACTGCATAAGCAGCAAGCCAGCGCCAACGGCAAGTCACTGGTCGCGATCATGGCGTTGCAGACGGTCAAGGGCGACAGCGTGCAGATCAGCGCCGCCGGCCCTCAGGCCGGACAGGCCATCGAAGCGTTGGAACAATTGCTGTTGTCGGGGTGCGGCGAGACGGTGCAAGCGCCGCTGACGGCGGCGCCGCCCGTCACTGTCGAGCCGTCGATGCCCGGCCGGCTACGGGGTGTTTGTGCGTCGCCCGGTTCGGCGTTTGGTGAAGTGGTCCAGGTCGCCTCCCAGGTGTTGGACATTGAGGAGGCGGGTGTCGGTATCGAGGTTGAGCAGGCCGCCCTGGATCAAGGCCTGGAGCAAGCGACGCAAGCCTTGAAGGTGTTGCAGGACGAGGCGGCAGGCAGTGTCCAGGCGCAGATTTTTCGGGCCCATCAAGAGTTGCTGGAAGACCCCACTTTGCTGGAGCAGGCCCAAGCCTTGATCGCCGAGGGCAAGAGCGCGGCATTCGCCTGGAGAACCGCTACCGAGGCGAGCGCTGCGCTGTTCCAGCAATTGGGCAGCGCTTTGCTGGCCGAGCGGGCTGCGGACCTGGCCGACGTCGGACAACGGGTGCTCAAGCTGATCCTGGGGCTAGAGGATAACGCCTGGAACCTGCCTGAACGGGCGATCCTGGTGGCCGAGCAACTGACGCCATCCCAGACCGCCAGCCTCGACACCTCACGCATCGCCGGTTTCGTCACTGTTGGGGGCGGCGCCACCAGCCATGTCGCGATCCTGGCCCGTGCGCTGGGCCTGCCCTCGTTGTGTGGCGTGGCGCACCCCGTGCTGGCCCTGGGCAACGGCACCCGGGTGTTGCTGGATGCCGACAGTGGCGAGCTGCACGTGAATCCGGATCAAGCCCTGGTCGAGCAACGCCAGGCCACTCGGGACCGGCAGCGCCAGCGGCATCAGCGTGACCTTGAACAAGCGGCCCTGGCGGCTCGTACCCTTGACGGTCATCGAGTCGAGGTCAGCGCCAATGTCGGGTCGCTGCGGGACGTGGAGCAGGCCATGAGCCTGGGTGGCGAAGGTGTCGGGCTGTTGCGCTCCGAGCTGCTTTACCTGGATCGCGCTCAGCCACCTGGCCATGACGAGCAAGCGGCCCTTTACAGTGCCGTCGCCCGGGCCCTGGGACCGGAACGCAATCTGGTGGTACGTACCCTGGACGTGGGCGGGGACAAGCCGCTGGCCTATGTGCCAATGGCTCATGAGGCCAACCCATTCCTCGGCATGCGCGGTATTCGCCTGTGCCTGGAACGTCCCCAGTTGTTGCGTGAACAGTTCCGGGCAATTCTTGCCTGTTCGGGGCTGGCGCGGCTGCACATCATGCTGCCCATGGTCACGCAACTGGCGGAGCTGCGCCTGGCGCGGCAAATGCTGGACGAAGAGGTCTGCCACCTGGGACTCAAACAGGCGCCGAAGCTGGGCATCATGATCGAGGTGCCGGCGGCGGCGCTGATGGCCGACCTGTTTGCCCCAGAAGTGGATTTCTTCTCCATCGGAACCAACGATCTGACCCAATACGCCCTGGCCATGGACCGTGACCACCCACGGCTGGCCAGCCAGGCCGACAGCCTGCATCCCTCGGTGTTGCGCCTGATCACCCGTACGGTCGAGGCCGCCCGTGCCCATGGCAAATGGGTCGGTGTGTGTGGTGCGTTGGCTTCGGAACCCCTGGCGCTGCCGGTGTTGCTGGGGTTGGGCGTGGATGAGTTATCGGTCAGTGTGCCGCTGATTCCGGCGATCAAGGCCTGCGTGCGTGAATGGAACCTGAGCGAGTGCCGCACGCTGGCTCAACAGGCCTTGGGCCAGGAAAGCGCCGAGCAGGTGCGTGAGCTCCTGCGTATTCACTCATCCACGGCCACCTCGGCCACCCTGGCCATGGAGCATTGAACATGTTCGACAAACTACAACAGGCATTCTGGAAAGCCCTGACCCCGGACCTGGTACCGGAAGAGCCCAAGCGGCCTGGCTCGGTAGAGGGACTGGCGCCGGCCATCATCGCCGCGTTGGGCGGTGCGGATAACCTCAAGGCGCATCAGCCTGTGGCGTTGACGCGACTGCGAGTGGAACTGCGAGATGCGGCGCGGATCGACCGGATAGGGTTGAGCGCCGCCGGTGTGGCTGGCGTGATGACGCTGGACAACGGTGTGGTGCATCTGATCACCGGCTTGCGAGGCTGAACCGAACCTGGCACATGGCGATAACGGTTCCGGGGGCTGCTGCGCAGCCCAACGGAAATAAATCCCCTCGCCACAAGGGGAGGTGTTTCCCAGGTGTCTGTGCCCAGCCGCTGCGCAAAGTCGGGTTCTAAATTGTGCTTAAATGCCAACGCCCCCATCGTTGCTCTTGGCTTGTCCTCGTTTGTCCGTCGCTCTCTGCAAGTGAATGCGCACAGCTGTCGGCCGCTCACAAGAAGACTGCAAACCTCCATCCAAGAACACCGTGCCGACCCACTCAGAAACGGTGTCACCGCCTTTATGTTCAAACGCATCCTATCCGCTCTGAGCGGTAAGAAATCCAGCACCTCGACAGCGGTTTCTTCCGCGCACACTGATGCGCCGCCGCCCCAGCCGGACGAGAGTGAATTGATCACGGTCTACGACAGCTACGGTCGTGAGATGCAGATCACCCGCAACGAGTGGCGCGACAACGTTTTCCTGCCAAACCTGCGAGAGAAATGGAAGTCTGCCGACGAGCTCTACAGCCTGATTATCTCGGGGTTGAATGATGGCTTTGTCGCTGACTTGATCCCGGCCGCTGCACAACTAATCGAGATCGACAGCCATCCCGAGCGCAGCCATGTCATTCAGGGCATTGTGCTGCTGGAGAACGGCCAACTCGATGCCGCCGAAAATGCGCTGCGCACGGGGATGGCGAAAGTCGGCGCGACAGGCACCTTGCTGACTAACCTGGCCAAGGTCTTCAGCAAGCGAGGCGAGCAGGCGCTTACCGATGAGACGCTTTGGCACGCGATCCAGGCTGACCCCAATCAAGAGAATGGCCTGTTGTGGTGGGCGGCCATTCAGCGGGAAAGGGCCGGCGAGGCGGGCTATCTCGAGGCGCTGCGTACCGTGGCTGCGTTACCCGACAGTTGGCGTGCGCCCTTGTGGTTGGCGCGTCATTGCCTGGAACAGAAGGACGTCGAGTCGGCGCGCGTGTTTTACGCGCAGGTGCTGACGGCGGGTACGTTCGACGGCAGTGCGCTGATGATGATCTCGGGTGACTTGGGTAACAACGGCCAGATTCCACTGATCGTCGAGTTGGTCGGGCCTGTCTACGATGAGCACAAACACGACCCCATGGCCGGTATCAACTTGCTGCGCGCCTACCAGGAACTTGGCCAGGCGGCCGAAGGCGAGGCGCTGCTCGCCCGCCTGTATGCCCTGGGTTTTGCGCCGATCAAAAGCCAGCTCGACCAGTTTGCCCAAGCCTTCCAGCAAATGCACAAGCAGGACGCCCAAGGCGTGCCGGTGGATCCTGAAAACCTGAAGTTCGCGACGTTGGCATTGAGCCAGCCGATCTGGCACTACGGTTTGCGCAACGCCGATTGGTTCTTCGCGCAGAAACCGGAAGGGGCAGCGCAAATCGGTTTCTTCGCGCTGTCCAAAAGCACAGACGCTGTAGTACGCGCCGAATCGCAACGGGAGGACGAACTGGGACGCTTCTCGCGCGCCATTCCTCTATACCTGGCCGAAGCCGTGCACTACTGGAGCGACCATGTAGGCACTTGTTATATCCAGATCGTGGAAGGCGGCGGCCCAGTGCTATCGGGGTGTGAAGCCGACGGCCAGGCGCTCTTCGATGTCGTGCCGCCGACGATGAAGGCTTTCATCACCGGTGAGATCGGCTGTTCGGGTGACGGTGATCAAGGCCAATGGCAGCTTTCCCTGAGCCTCTGGGACTGCGCAACCCGCACCAGGCAAACGACCGAAAGCGGCAGCGCGGCGAAGGCCGGCATCGGCGCTCTGGTACTCGACCTCGAGCAGCGCTTGCTTGCCCGCATTGGCCTGAGGCGCGAGACACCCATTGATTCGTTCTACCTGCATCCCACCGCCGAGGTCCTGCCGGTCTACCTGACCGAGTTGGGCCAGGCCTTCATGCTGACGCTGCTGGCGAACGGGCGTCTGCCTAAATCCGCAATGTGGGGTGAGCGTGCCATGCTCGATTGGCCGCTCAACATGGCCCTTCATTGGCCCACGGTAGAAGTCGCCAAGCTGATGTACATCTCCGGGTTGGGCAAGGCCCACGATTACCAGTCAGACGTACTCGCCGAATACAAAGAGCGCAGCCTGCAGTGGCTGCGTGAGTTGGAGCAGGCGGGCAACCCTGCATCGCGCTTGGCGCCATTGATATGGAAGGTGTTCGGTATGCAGGCGGAGCTACACGCTTACCTGCGCCACTTGCCCGACGATACAAGTGCTGCGCACAAGGCCTGGCTGGAGCGGGTGAGCGAGGCTTAATGATCGACAAGGCGCTCGAAGACGGCCCAGGCGACTGACGGCATGGGTTGGCCGGCGTGCGTCCCTGGCGCGTTCTATACCCCGGGCACCCCATTCCGGCGACAGCCATGCCGCAACAAGGAGCCGGCCATGAACGACACCCAACGACTTGCCGCCTTGCGTATGGTTTTGATCGTTGTCGGCCTGATCGCCGTCTTCGCGATCTGCCGCTGATGAACCTGTGGCCGTCTGGCTGGGCGTGGCACAGCGGCCATTCCCACTATCCGTTGATGATTGTCGGAATCTACGCCACCCTCGGTGTGTTCCTGCTGATGGCGTCGTGCGATCCGATGAAACACCTGAGCCTGATCTGGTTCACGGTATGGTCGAGCATCGTGCACGGCGTGATCATGGCCGTGCAGTCCTTCGACGTCGAGACGGATGGGACCCGGCATATGGGGCATTTACTCGGCGATGTGCCGGCGCTGTTCATCGTCGCGGCGGCACTGGCTTCTTTCATGCCTCGGGGCGAGAAGGCACGTTCGCTGCACGATTGAGCACCGTCTCGATGGGTACAGAAAAAACCTGTTGATAACCTCCTCTGGTTTTTTTCATTTTTGCAGCCCTTACCGTTTCTCATCTGCGGGTGTATCGTATTCGCCTTTTGCGGGCCCAACGGTTCGCCGCAGATTCAATAGGTGGTTGCGTTCATGTCCTTTACCCGTCGCCAAATACTCGGTGGCCTGGCCGGTCTTGTTGTCGTTGGCGTGGGTGCAGGAGGTGCGTCGCGGTACTGGTTAGGCAAGCGCGCCGATGCCGAGGCCGGTCACGACTATGAATTGATCGCCGCACCGCTGGACGTCGAGCTGGTGGCCGGGCACAAGACCCAGGCCTGGGCGTTTGGCCCCTCGGCACCGGGCACCGAGCTGCGGGCGCGCCAGGGTGAATGGCTGCGGGTTCGCTTCATCAATCACCTGCCGGTCGCTACCACCATTCATTGGCACGGGATCCGTTTGCCACTGGAGATGGACGGCGTGCCGTATGTCTCGCAATTGCCGGTGTTGCCGGGCGAGTATTTCGATTACAAGTTCCGCGTGCCAGACGCCGGCAGCTATTGGTATCACCCTCACGTCAACAGCAGCGAAGAGCTCGGGCGTGGGCTGGTGGGCCCGTTGATCATCGAAGAGCGTGAGCCCACCGGTTTCAAATACGAGCAGACGTTGAGCCTCAAGAGCTGGCATGTGGATGAGCAGGGCGAGTTCGTTGCTTTCAGCATTCCCCGTGAGGCGGCGCGTGGCGGCACGGCCGGACGACTGGCGACGATCAACGGCGTACCGGAAGCGGTGATTGATCTGCCGGCCGGGCAGATCACCCGGGTACGCTTGCTCAACCTGGACAACACCCTGACCTATCGCATCAATATCCCAGGCGTTGAAGCGCAGATCTATGCGCTGGACGGCAACCCCATCGAACCGCGGCCGTTGGGCAAGGAATACTGGCTTGGCCCGGGCATGCGCATTTGCCTGGCGATCAAGGCGCCGCCAGCCGGCGAAGAGTTGTCGTTGCGCAATGGCCCGGTGCGCCTGGGGACCTTGCGTTCGGTGCCCAACAGTGACACGCCAAGCCAATGGCCGCAGGCGCTGCCGCCCAACCCGGTGTCGGAACCGGACCTGGCCAATGCCGAGAAACTCAACTTCAATTTCGAATGGGTCGGCTCGGTGTCGGTCAATGTCGACAATGGCAAGCCGCCGAGCCTGTGGCAGATCAACGGCAAGGCCTGGGACATCACCGACAAGACCTGCGCCGACCGGCCGATTGCCACGCTGAAGAAAGGCCAGAGCTACATTTTCGAATTGAAGAACATGACCCAGTACCAGCACCCGATCCATTTGCACGGCATGAGCTTCAAGGTGATCGCGTCGAACCGGCACAAGGTTATCCCATATTTCACCGACACTTACCTGCTGGGCAAGAACGAGCGGGCGCAGGTGGCGTTGGTGGCGGATAATCCAGGCGTATGGATGTTCCACTGCCATGTGATCGACCACATGGAAACCGGCCTGATGGCCGCCATCGAGGTGGCGTGATGCGCCAGATTCGCCCTGCCAGGATCATTGACCGCAGCCGTGACCAGGACTTCATGCGCGAAGCCCTGGCCCTCGCCGCACAAGGCGCGGCCCTGGGCGAAGTGCCGGTGGGCGCAGTGTTGGTGCAGGACGGCGAGATCATCGGACGCGGCTTCAACTGCCCGATCAGTGGCCATGACCCCAGCGCCCACGCGGAAATGGTCGCCATCCGCGCCGCCGCACAGGCGGTGAGCAACTATCGCCTGCCCGGCAGCACGCTGTATGTGACGCTGGAACCGTGCAGCATGTGCGCTGGGCTGATCGTCCATTCGCGTATCGCCCGGGTCGTCTACGGCGCCCTGGAGCCCAAGGCCGGCATCGTGCAGAGCCAGGGGCAGTTTTTCAGTCAGGGCTTTTTGAACCATCGGGTGATGGTCGAGGGCGGGGTGTTGGCTGAGGAATGCAGCACCGTGCTGAGTGAGTTCTTCAAGGCCCGAAGAGCCAAGTCCCAAGACTGACACCGCCCCCCTGTGGGAGCGAACTTCTGTAGGAGTTCACTCCCACAGAAGCTCTCGCACAGGCGGCTTAGGCGATTTACTTACGCGCCACAATCACCGCCCGCATCGGCGCCGGCAACCCTTCGATGGTTTTGCTGTGGTCGGTGGGGTCGAGGAAGTCGCTCAGCGACTGATACTTCATCCACTCGGTGCTGCGCTGTTCCTGCACGGTGGTCAGGCTCACGTCCACGCAACGCACATCGCTGAATCCGGCGCGGCGTAGCCAGCGTTCCAGGGCCGGGACCGACGGCAGGAACCACACGTTGCGCATCTGCGCGTAGCGGTCCTCAGGCACCAGCACCTGGTGTTCGTCGCCCTCGATCACCAGGGTTTCCAGCACCAGTTCGCCGCCCTTGACCAGGCAGTCCTTCAAGGCCAGCAGGTGCTCGATTGGCGAGCGCCGGTGGTAGAACACGCCCATGGAGAACACCGTGTCGAAACCTTCCAGCTCCGCTGGCAGGGCTTCGAAGGGGAACGGCAAATGCCAGGCGTTGGGCTGCGAGAGGTAGCGCTGCACCGCCTGGAACTGGCAGAAGAACAGCCAGTTGGGGTCGACGCCGATCACCGTGTCAGCTCCGGCACCGAGCATCCGCCACATGTAGTAGCCGTTGCCGCAGCCGACGTCGAGGATGCGCTTGCCTTTCAGGTCCAGGTGCGGGGCCACCCGCGACCACTTCCAGTCCGAGCGCCATTCGGTGTCCACGTGCACGCCAAACAGGTCGAAAGGTCCTTTGCGCCAAGGCGACAGGCCCATTAACGCGGTACGCATTTGCGCACGGGTTTCGTCGGAACAATCGGTGTCGAGCGTCAGGCCGTTCAGCAGGTCGACTGTGCTGGGTTGCAAGGCCGGCAGCGCATCGAGCGCGCTTTGCCAACGCTCAAGATCGCCATGACCCTTTTCCATCTTGTTGTCGAGTTGCGTCTGCAGCGTCGCGGCCCAATCGGCCAGGGGTGTGCCGGCCAGATGGCGGGCGAGGGGGGACAGATCAATCATGGCAGGGCAATCAACGAGGCGAAGTTAAGACACTGGAACCACGGCACGACTTTTGAGAACCCGGCCGCCAGCAGGCGCTCGCGGTGTTCTTCGAGGCTGTCGGGCTTCATGACGTTTTCGATGGCGCTGCGTTTCTGGGCAATTTCCAGCTCGCTGTAACCGTTGGCGCGTTTGAACGCCACGTGCAGGTCGGTGAGCAGAGCGTGTTCCTCGGCATCGTTGAAACGCAACTTTTCCGACAGGATCAGGGCGCCACCCGGCAGCAAGGACTGGCGGATGCGGCTCAACAGTGCGGTGCGCTGGTCCGGCGCGATGAACTGCAGGGTGAAGTTCAGTGCCACTACCGAGGCCGGCTGGAACGCCAGGGCGAGGATGTCGCCTTCGATCACTTCCACCGGCAGCAGCTCCTGGAACATCGAGTCCTGGCCGTTGAGGTATTCACGGCAGCGCTCGACCATGGCCGCCGAGTTATCCACCGCGATCACCCGGCAACCGTCGGTGCGCACATGGCGGCGCAGGGCCTGGGTCACAGCGCCCAGGGACGAGCCCAGGTCGTAGAGCACGCTGCCCGGCTGAGCGAATTGCGCGGCGAGCACGCCGAGGTTTTCGACAATGGTCGGGTAACCCGGCACCGAACGCTTGATCATGTCCGGAAACACCCGCACCACGTCCTCGTTGAAGGCGAAGTCCGGCACTTGGGCCAGGGGTTGGGCGAATAGGCGATCGGGGTCTTTGCTCACGGCAGTTCCAGCGGGATGGGTGGTGAAAAGGCCGGCATTTTAACCAAAAAAACTATGGGAGCGAGCTTTGTGGGAGCAAGCCTTGCTCCCACAGAGCTTTGCTTCCACATTCATCTTTGTTCAGTGCGGTTTTTGGGTAAACGCCGACGCCGTAATCCCCCATTGGCCCAGCCAATAACTGACGATGATCAGGTAAGGCGCGGCGTGGAAGGGCTGCACGAACCGGTTGATGCCGATCAGGCTGTCGGAGAACACAAACGCCAGCGCCCCGCAGGCGGCCAGCCAGGCCGAGCGTTTCGGCACGCTGGTGCCCAGGCGCGCCAACGCACGCCAAAGCATGGCGCTGATGGTCAGGCCGTAGACAATCACCGGCACCAGCAACGACCCAAGGCCGTTCGACACCAGGATCCCCAACAGCATCGCACCGATGCCCAAGGCCAGGGCCAAGGGCAGCAGCGCTGGGCGGCGGCAGTCGCTGAGGTAGGCTTTCAGGTAGGCCAGGTGCGCCAGCAGAAACGCGCCGAGGCCGAACACGAACAGATCCCCCGGCCAGGCCAGCAACACGTCACCCATCAGTGAAAAAATCAGCCCGAGGCTGATCCAGCGTCGATAGTCACTGGGCGGCGCATCGTGCAACCAGCCGAGCAGGGCCAGGACCGGCATGGGTTTGACCAGCAGGCACAACAGCGTAGCGTGCACGGTCAGGCCGTACAGGTAGGTGGCTGCGCCCATCAGTGCAAGGATCAGCCAGCCCACGGTCAATTCACCGAAATGGCGCAGTCGAAGGTTTCCACGGGAGGCACTTCCGGGGCCCAGGGTTGTTGATACGTCAGGCGCAAGCGCCCGGTGCCGGCGCTGAACGCCTGGAAGCGCCAGGTCGAGACACCCGCGGCGCCGACGATGCCGGCGTCTTCCGGGTTGCGATAAACCTCCGGGCCCAAGCCTTTGAGCACGCCACCGGCCGAATCCTGGATCGCCCAGCGATAACCGGTGCTGGGGTTGCTGGGCAGGCTCAGGATCAGGTTCTGCCCGCTATTGAGCCTTAATGGGCACTGGCTCAGTTTTTCCACGGTCACGCTGTGTTTCGGTTGCGTGGCGCAGGCGCTCAGCAGGGCTAGGCTGAAGGGGACGAGCAGGCGGGTGAGGGACATAAGGGCAACGGCTCCGGCATTCACGACGAACGGCGAGCATAACCGAAGATGCTACTGGGTGTGTCAGGTGAGAATGTGGTGTTGCTCCCACAATGGACCTTTGTTGCGCACAAAATCTGTGGGCGACAATTAACCCTGTGGGAGCAAGGCTTGCCCGCGACGGGGCCCGCACAAGCGCTAGAGGACGATCAGAACAACACCTTCGCCACATCCGCAAACTGCTTGGCAAAGTGCACCGTGACGCCTTCCTTGAGGTAGTCCGGCAGTTCTTCGAAGTTGCCCCGGTTGGCTTCCGGCAGGATCAGTTCGTTGATTTTCTGCCGCCGCGCCGCGATGACCTTTTCGCGCACCCCGCCAATTGGCAGGACGTGCCCGGTGAGGGTCAGTTCGCCGGTCATGGCCACGCCTTTTTTCGGTGGCTGGTTGCGGGCCAGGGACAGCAAGGCGCTGGCCATGGTCACGCCGGCGCTCGGACCGTCCTTGGGCGTGGCGCCTTCCGGTACGTGCAGGTGAACGAAGGCCTCGTCGAAGAACTTCGGATCACCGCCAAATTGCTTCAGGTGCGAACTGACGTAGCTGTGGGCGATTTCCGCCGATTCTTTCATCACGTCCCCCAGTTGCCCGGTCAGCTTGAAGCCGCGATTGAGGGTGTGGATGCGCGTCGCTTCGATCGGCAAGGTCGCCCCGCCCATGCTGGTCCAGGCCAGGCCGGTGATCACGCCGATGCCGGACAACACCTGTTCGTTGCGAAATACCGGTTTGCCCAGAGAGGCCTCGAGGTCTTTTGGCCCGAGCTTGATCACGGCCTTGGGGTCGTCGATCAGCTTCATCACCGCCTTGCGCACCAATTTGCCCAGCTGTTTCTCCAGCTGTCGCACCCCGGCTTCACGGGCATAGCCGTCGATCAGGGCCTTGAGGGCGCTGTCGTTGATACTCAGGCTGCCCTTGGACACGCCAGCCTTGCTCAGTTGTTTGGGCCACAAGTGGCGCTTGGCGATGGCGACTTTTTCTTCGGTGATATAGCCCGACAGGCGGATCACTTCCATCCGGTCCAGCAGCGGGCCGGGGATCGAGTCCAGGGTGTTGGCGGTGCAGACGAAGAGCACTTTCGACAGGTCCAGGCGCAGGTCCAGGTAGTGGTCGAGGAATTCGACGTTCTGCTCCGGGTCGAGGGTCTCGAGCAAGGCCGAAGCCGGATCGCCCTGATAGCTCTGGCCCATCTTGTCGATCTCGTCGAGCATGATCACCGGGTTCATCACTTCGACATCTTTCAGCGCCTGCACCAGCTTGCCCGGCTGGGCGCCGATGTAGGTGCGCCGATGACCCTTGATCTCGGCTTCGTCACGCATGCCGCCGAGGCTGAAGCGGTAGAACGGTCGCCCCAGGGATTCGGCGATGGATTTGCCGACGCTGGTCTTGCCCACGCCCGGCGGCCCCACCAGCAACACGATGGAACCACTGATCTCGCCTTTGTAGGCGCCGACGGCGAGGAACTCCAGGATGCGGTCCTTGATGTCGTCCAGGCCGGCGTGGTGCTTGTCGAGCACCTTGCGCGCGTGCTTGAGGTCAAGCTTGTCCTGGCCATACACGCCCCACGGCACCGAGGTCGCCCAATCCAGGTAATTGCGGGTGACGGCATATTCCGGCGAGCCGGTTTCCAGGATCGAGAGCTTGTTCATTTCCTCTTCGATGCGCTTCTGCGCCTGGGCCGGCAGCACCTTGCCTTCGAGCCGCTGCTCGAACTGTTCGATATCGGCGCTGCGGTCGTCCTTGGTCAGCCCCAGTTCCTGCTGGATGACCTTGAGCTGTTCCTTGAGGAAGAACTCGCGTTGATGTTCGCCGATCTTGTTGTTGACCTCGGCGGAAATCTCTTTCTGCAGCCGCGCCACTTCGACTTCCTTGCGCAGCATCGGCAGGACTTTTTCCATGCGCTTGAGCATGGGTACGCAGTCGAGCACTTCCTGCAGTTCATTGCCGGTGGCGGAGGTGAGCGCGGCGGCAAAGTCGGTCAGCGGCGAAGGGTCGTTGGGGCTGAAGCGGTTGAGGTAGTTCTTCAGCTCTTCGCTGTACAGTGGGTTGAGCGGCAGCAGTTCCTTGATCGCATTGATCAGCGCCATGCCGTAGGCCTTGACCTCGTCGGTCGGCTCGCTCGGCTGGTGCGGGTATTCGACTTCCACCAGGTACGGTGGGCGATGGTGCTTGAGCCAGGTGCGGATACGCACGCGGGTCAGGCCCTGGGCGACGAATTGCAGTTTGCCGCCTTCCCGGCTGGCGTGGTGCACCTTCACCAGCGTGCCGTACAGCGGCAGTTTCGAGGTGTCGAAATGGCGCGGGTCTTCCTGGGGCGATTCCATGAAGAACAGCGCCAGGGAGTGATGTTCGGACTGGGCCACCAGCTCCAGAGTCTCGGCCCACGGTTCTTCATTGACGATGACCGGCAACACCTGGGCCGGGAAGAAGGGGCGATTGTGGATCGGGATGATGTAGACCTTGTCTGGCAAGTTCTGGCCAGGCAGGGCCAGGTCGGTGCCGGAGGAGGTATGTTCGATGTGTTCGGAATCAGCGTATTCGTTCGTGGCTTCGGTAGAGTGCTGGTCGCTCATGGGGCACCTGCGCAATGGGGTATGGGTCTTAGATGGGGCAGGTGGGGGGTGGTTTCAATGGTGGGTGACTGTTAGCGGTTATTTCATTGGCGGGTTTACCCCGTAGGAGCTGCCGAGCGAAGCGAGGCTGCGATCTTACCCCTGAGGCTTGAGTCTCAAGTGAAAGATCAAAAGATCGTCCGAACGCGGCCCGAGCCTGCGGCAGCTCCTACGGGAGGCGCGTCAGGCAACCCGGTTCAAGTCGTTATGACGCGTCTCCTTCAGGCACAGCACGGCGACTACGCTGAGCAGCGCGGCCGCTGAAACATAACCCCCGACATAGCTCAAACCGCCCATCGCCACCAGTTTCTGGGCGAAGAATGGCGCAGCCGAGGCGCCGACGATACCGCCCAGGTTGTAGGCGGCCGAAGCACCGGTGTAGCGCACGTGGGTCGGAAACAGTTCCGGCAGCAAGGCGCCCATGGGGGCAAAGGTCACGCCCATCAGGAACAGCTCGATGCACAGGAACAGCGCCACGCCGCCGGTCGAGCCGTGGGTCAGCAAGGGTTCCATGAGGAAACCCGAGGCAATCGCCAGTACACCACCGAGGATCAATATGGGTTTGCGGCCGTAGCGGTCGCTGGCCCAGGCTGACAGGGGCGTAGCGGCGGCCATGAACAGCACGGCAAAGCACAGCAGACCCAGGAAGGTCTCGCGGCTGTAGCCGAGGGTGGACACACCGTAGCTCAGGGAAAACACCGTCGAGATATAGAACAGCGCGTAACACACCACCATCGCCGCCGCGCCCAGCAAGGTTGGCGCCCAGTGCTGGCTGAACAGTTCGACCAACGGCATCTTCACCCGCTCCTGGCGAGCCATGGCATTGGCGAACACCGGCGTTTCGTGGAGCTTGAGCCGTACATAGAGGCCGACCATCACCAGCACGGCACTGAGCAGGAACGGAACCCGCCAACCCCAGGCGCGAAATTGTTCATCGTCCAGGCTGATGGCCAGGGTCAGGAACAGTCCGTTGGCCGCCAGGAAGCCGATGGAAGGCCCCAGTTGGGGGAACATGCCGAACCAGGCGCGCTTGCCTTTGGGCGCGTTCTCGGTGGCAAGCAGCGCCGCGCCGCCCCACTCGCCGCCCAACCCCAGGCCCTGGCCGAAACGCAGCACGCAGAGCAGGATCGGCGCCCAGGCGCCAATGCTGGCGTAGCCGGGCAGCACACCAATGAGGGTGGTGCACACGCCCATCAGCAGCAGGGACGCCACCAGCGTCGACTTGCGCCCGATCCGGTCGCCGAAATGGCCGAACAGCGCAGAGCCCAGCGGACGGGCAAGGAAGGCGATGCCGAACGTCAGGAAGGACGACAGCATCTGTGCCGTGCCTGAGGTTTGCGGGAAGAACACTGGCCCGATCACCAGGGCCGCAGCCGTGGCGTAGACATAGAAATCGTAGAACTCGATGGCGGTACCGATGAAACTCGCGGTGGCCACGCGGGTGGTCGAATTTGTCGGCTGGGCAGACACAGTCTCGTTGCAGGTAGCAGTCGTCATGCGGTTATCCCTGACAGTCATGGCTCCATTGGAGCGAATTATTATGGTCGAACCCCCAGGGATGTGGGCGGGTATCCTTTCGCTGCTTCGGGTAGGAACAGGCGCAGGACTGATGCGGATTGTGCCGATGGTCGGGCCGGAACCGGCTGGGTGCGGATAAGCACGGGGCTCGGGCGGGGCTGGGTAAGCGGCTTGAGTATAGGAAGGAGGCTAACGAATCAACAAGACAGCCCGCGCACAATAACGCCACCTGCGATGAGCTTTTGTGGCGAGCGCTGGGCTGCGTCGAGCGGCGCTGCACTCTAGGAGCCGTGTAGGAGCCGTGTAGGAGCTGTCGAGTGCAACGAGGCTGCGATCTTGTGCCAGACAATTGAGTCGGGAGTGAAAGATCAAGATCAAGATCAAGATCAAGATCAAGATCAAAAGATCGCAACCTTCGGCAGCTCCTACACGTACCCCATAGGGATCAAGTTCCCTTGCCACAGGGGATGTCAGGAAACGGCAGGCACCGAACTGTTATGCCATGCCAGGACCTGGCTGACACGGTTGTCCACGGTTTCGATGATTTCCAGCCGATAACGGCCGATCTTCAGGCACACCGGGCTTTCGGGGATGGTTTCCAGGGCTTCGGTCACCAGCCCGTTGAGGGTCTTGGGGCCGTCGCAAGGCAGATGCCAGCCCAGGGTCCTGTTCAATTCGCGGATCGACGCCGCGCCATCGATCATCAGGCGACCATCGGGCTGGGGGTGGACGTGGGGGTTATCGAGGCTGTGCTCGCTTTCGAATTCGCCGACGATTTCTTCCAGGATGTCTTCCAGGGTGACGATGCCCAGTACTTCACCGTATTCGTCCACCACCATGCCCAGGCGCCGCTGCTGCTTATGGAAGTTCAGCAATTGCAGTTGCAGTGGCGTGCTTTCAGGGACGAAGTAAGGCTCGTGGGAGGCGGCCCGTAGCGCTTCCTGGGTCAGGCTCGCATCCGCCAGCAAATGACGGATCTGGCGCGTGTTGAGCACGGCTTCGACCTGGTTGATGTCGCTGTGGAACACCGGCAGGCGGGTGCGACGGTTCAGGCGCAGTTGTTCGATGATCTCACCGATGGGCTCGTCGAGGTTAATCCCATCGACCTCGCTGCGGGGCACGAGGATATCGTTGACGGTGATGTCGTCCAGGGCGTGGATGCCGGAAATCGGGTGCGGCCGGCCGCTTCCATGCTCAGGTTCGTGTTCGCTGCGTGGTGGCGCGGGCATTTCGTTGTCGCTCTGTTGCACCATGCTGGCTTTGCGCGCAAAGGGGCGCAGCAACAATTGGCAGGCACTATTCAACAGCCAGGCAAGCGGATAGAGGATCTTCAACGGTATGCCAAGCAAGGCGTTGCCCAGTGCCAGCACCGCTTCGGGCTGGCGGGTGGCCAAGGTGCGTGGCAGGTAGTCGGCAAACACCAGCAGGGCGGCGCTGGTGCCGAGCCAGGCCACCCAGGGGCCGTTTTCCAGCCAGGTAAAAATTGCCAGCAAGGTGCCGATGACCACGGCCAGGGTGCGGCAGAGGGTATTGCACAGGATCAGACTGGCCAGCGGGAATGTCAGCGTTGCCAGCGGTTTGTCATTGGCGCGCGAGGCCGTGCGCTGGGCCAGCAGGTGTTGCTGGGCGGCTTCGATGGCGGTGAACAGGGCCGACCAGAGGATCAGCACCACCAGCACGGCAAGCAGCGGCGCCACGGGCAATGTGTCCATCAGGGCCGTCCGTCACACATGCAGGATGTATTCGCGGACCAGCTTGCTGCCGAAGTACGCGAGCATCAGCAGGCAGAAACCGGCCAGGGTCCAGCGAATCGCTTTGTGGCCGCGCCAGCCAAGGCGGTTGCGGCCCCACAGCAGCACGCTGAAGACGATCCATGCCAGGCAGGCGAGCAGGGTCTTGTGCACCAGGTGCTGGGCGAACAGATTTTCGACGAACAACCAGCCGGAGATCAGCGACAGCGACAGCAGGCTCCAGCCAGCCCAGAGGAAACCGAACAGCAGGCTTTCCATGGTTTGCAATGGCGGGAAGTTGCGGATCAGCCCGGACGGGTGCTTGTTTTTGAGTTGGTGGTCCTGCACCAGCACCAGCAAGGCCTGGAACACAGCGATGGTGAACAGGCCATAGGCGAGGACCGACAACAGGATGTGGGCAAGGATGCCCGGCTCTTCGTCGATGACCTGCACTGTACCCGACGGCGCGAACTGTGCCAGCAGCACCGTGGTCAGTCCCAGCGGGAACAGCAGCACCAGCAGGTTTTCCACCGGGATGCGCGAGCAGGCCAGCAGCGTCAGGGCGATCACGGCGACGGCGATCAGGCTGGCAGCGTTGAAGAAGTCCAGGCCCAGGCCGATCGGCGTCATCAGGTGGGTATAAAGGCTGGCCGCGTGGCCGAGCACCGCCAGCACGCCAAGCGTGACCAGCAGGCGTTTGTTCGCCTTGGCGCCGGTGGCCAGGCGGGTGCCTTGATAGAGGGTCGCAGCGGCATAAAGGCAAGCGGCGGCGAGGGTGGCAAGCAAGCTGGGTGACAAGGGGAGCATAAATCCTGTTAGGCAAGCCCGAAAGGCGCTGAGTTTGGCATAGAACCCCCTCCGCACGAAAGACCACAGCAACTGACAGTAAGGTGTACGTCGCCCGCTTCTTCGCTATAATCCGCGACCTGCCCACGCCGCAGGCTCGCCGAGCACATTTTTCACGGTCTGGGCCGCCATTATCCCGGTCTCATCTGGGCCTGAAAGGATCGCGCATGTTTGAAAACCTAACCGACCGTCTCTCGCAGACGCTGCGCCATGTCACCGGCAAGGCGAAACTGACCGAGGACAACATCAAAGACACCCTGCGCGAAGTGCGCATGGCGTTGCTTGAAGCCGACGTCGCCCTGCCGGTGGTCAAGGACTTCGTCAATTCGGTCAAGGAACGTGCCGTCGGCACCGAGGTGTCGCGCAGCCTGACACCGGGCCAGGCGTTCGTGAAGATCGTCCAGGCCGAACTCGAAAGCCTGATGGGGGCCGCCAACGAAGACCTGAACCTGAGCGCCGTACCGCCAGCGGTGGTGCTGATGGCTGGTCTGCAGGGCGCGGGCAAGACCACGACGGCCGGCAAGCTTGCGCGCTTCCTTAAAGAGCGCAAGAAGAAGTCGGTGATGGTGGTGTCGGCGGACATCTACCGTCCGGCAGCGATCAAGCAACTGGAAACCCTGGCCAGCGACATCGGCGTGACGTTCTTCCCGTCCGACCTGAGCCAGAAGCCGGTGGACATCGCCCAAGCGGCTATTAAAGAAGCAAAACTGAAATTCATCGACGTGGTCATCGTCGATACCGCCGGTCGCCTGCACATCGATGAAGAGATGATGGGCGAGATCAAGGCGCTGCATGCCGCGATCAACCCGGTGGAAACCCTGTTCGTGGTCGATGCCATGACCGGCCAGGATGCGGCCAACACCGCCAAGGCGTTCGGTGATGCGCTGCCGTTGACTGGCGTGGTCCTGACCAAGGTCGACGGTGATGCCCGTGGCGGTGCCGCGTTGTCGGTACGCGCCATCACCGGCAAGCCGATCAAGTTCATCGGTATGGGCGAGAAGAGCGAGGCGCTCGAACCGTTCCACCCTGAGCGTATCGCTTCGCGCATCCTCGGTATGGGCGACGTACTCAGCCTGATCGAGCAGGCCGAACAGACCCTCGACAAGGACAAGGCCGACAAACTGGCCAAAAAACTGAAGAAGGGCAAGGGCTTCGACCTCGAAGACTTCCGCGACCAACTGCAACAAATGAAGAACATGGGCGGCCTTGGCGGCCTCATGGACAAACTGCCGAACATGGGTGGCGTGAACCTGGCGCAGATGGGCAATGCCCAAGGCGCGGCTGAAAAGCAGTTCAAGCAGATGGAAGCCATCATCAACTCCATGACCCCGGCCGAGCGTCGCGACCCTGAGTTGATCAGTGGTTCGCGCAAACGCCGTATCGCCATGGGCTCCGGCACCCAGGTGCAGGACATCGGTCGCTTGATCAAGCAGCACAAGCAGATGCAGAAAATGATGAAGAAATTCTCCGCCAAGGGCGGAATGGCCAAGATGATGCGCGGCATGGGCGGTATGTTGCCCGGCGGCGGCATGCCGAAAATGTAAAGAATCTGCGCCGGCTGTCATGTCGGCGTTGCCCCGCACGGATGCGGGGATCTCCAGCAAACCCGCGCTAAGCGGGAGCTGACTTGCCGTTTTTCATGACGGCTCTACGGCAAATCTTGATCGCATGGCGCCAGGCGCCGGAAAAAGACATTTGCAAAAGTCCGGATATTCCTTAGAATATGCGGCCTTTCGGGCACCTATGCCCGCTGTGCATTTAGATTTGCAGCACCGACTACAGGAACGATGTTCACATGCTAACAATCCGTCTTGCCCTTGGCGGCTCCAAAAAGCGCCCGTTTTACCACCTGACCGTAACCGACAGCCGCAACCCGCGTGACGGTTCCCACAAGGAACAGGTTGGTTTCTTCAACCCTGTTGCCCGTGGTCAGGAAGTTCGTCTGTCCGTGAACCAAGAGCGCGTAGCCTACTGGCTGAGCGTTGGTGCACAACCTTCTGAGCGCGTTGCTCAGTTGTTGAAGGAATCGGCTAAGGCTGCGGCCTGAGCAATATGAACGCGACGCCAAAAGATGCTGATGATTTGATCGTTATCGGCAAAATCTACTCTGTACATGGCGTTCGCGGCGAAGTGAAGGTGTATTCCTTTACTGATCCGATCAAGAACCTGTTGGACTACAAAACCTGGACGCTCAAGCGCGAAGGTAGCGTGAAACAGGTGGAGCTGGTCAGCGGACGCGGGAACGACAAGTTCCTGGTCGCAAAGCTCAAGGGTCTCGATGATCGTGAAGAAGCACGTCTTCTGGCCGGTTATGAGATCTGCGTGCCGCGCAACCTGTTCCCTGAACTGACCGACGGCGAGTACTACTGGTACCAGCTGGTGGGTCTGAAGGTCATCGACCACCTCGGGCAATTGCTCGGGAAAATCGATCACCTGCTCGAGACCGGTTCGAACGATGTCATGGTGGTCAAGCCTTGCGTCGGCAGCCTGGATGATCGCGAACGCCTGTTGCCCTATACCGAGCAATGCGTGTTGGCCGTCGACCTTGCCGCAGGCGAGATGAAGGTGGAATGGGATGCGGATTTCTAAACGTGGCTAATTTGCGCGTTGAAGTCATCACATTGTTTCCCGAGATGTTTTCCGCCATCAGCGAGTACGGCATAACCAGCCGCGCGGTGAAACAGGAGCTGTTGCAGCTCACCTGTTGGAATCCGCGGGACTACACCACGGATCGACATCACACTGTGGACGATCGCCCGTTTGGCGGTGGTCCGGGCATGGTGATGAAGATCAAACCCCTGGAAGATGCGCTGGTTCAGGCCAGGACGGCAGCCGGGGAGGGTGCGAAGGTGATCTACCTGTCGCCCCAAGGCCGCCAACTGACTCAGTCGGCGGTACGCGAGCTGGCGAATTCGGATGCATTGATCCTGATTGCCGGCCGTTATGAAGGCATTGACGAGCGTTTCATTGAAGCTCATGTCGATGAAGAGTGGTCGATTGGCGACTATGTACTGTCTGGCGGCGAGCTGCCGGCGATGGTCCTGATCGATGCGGTTACACGGCTGCTGCCTGGAGCTTTAGGGCATGCAGATTCCGCTGAGGAAGATTCCTTTACGGATGGTCTGCTGGATTGCCCGCACTACACCCGACCGGAGGTGTATGCGGATCAGCGTGTTCCCGACGTGTTGCTAAGTGGCAATCACGCGCACATCCGGCGTTGGCGTTTACAGCAGTCCCTTGGTCGGACCTATGAACGACGCGCCGATCTTCTGGAAAGCCGCTCGCTTTCTGGAGAAGAGAAGAAGCTGCTCGAGGAATACATCCGCGAGCGGGACGATAGTTAACAACGTATCGATGGTAAGTCCGACGACTTGCCTTAGGAGCACAGCATGACTAACAAAATCATCCTTGCACTCGAAGCAGAGCAGATGACCAAAGAAATCCCTACCTTTGCCCCAGGCGACACCATTGTCGTTCAGGTGAAAGTGAAGGAAGGCGATCGTTCCCGTCTGCAAGCGTTCGAAGGCGTCGTTATCGCCAAGCGTAACCGTGGCGTGAACAGTGCATTCACCGTTCGTAAAATCTCCAACGGTGTCGGCGTAGAGCGTACTTTCCAGACCTACAGCCCGCAAATCGACAGCATGGCTGTCAAGCGTCGCGGTGACGTGCGTAAAGCCAAGCTGTACTACCTGCGTGACCTGTCGGGTAAAGCAGCTCGCATCAAGGAAAAACTGGCTTAAGTCCAGCTTCCGATGCAAAAAAAGCAGCCTGCGGGCTGCTTTTTTGTTGCCTGCGATTTGCTCTTTGAGCACCCTGCATAGCTTCATTTGCCATTTCGATGCCGTGTGTGCCCGCATCCTTCAAGAGTTTTTATGCCAGCCATTGATCATCCGCTGATAGACCAGTTTCTTGACGTCCTCTGGCTGGAGAAGGGCCTGTCCGATAACACCCGCGACGCCTATCGCAGTGACCTGGCGCTGTTCAACGGTTGGTTGCAGGAAAACCACCTGGAACTGATCAACGCCGGCCGGGAATTGATCCTCGATCACTTGGCGTGGCGTCTGGAGCAGAACTACAAACCGCGCTCGACCGCGCGGTTTCTCTCTGGCTTGCGTGGGTTCTATCGCTATTTGCTCCGGGAAAAGCTGATTGCGGTGGACCCGACCTTGCGCGTGGAAATGCCGCAATTGGGGCGGCCATTGCCCAAGTCCCTCTCGGAAGCCGATGTGGAGGCGCTGCTGGCGGCACCCGACCTCAGCGAAGCCATCGGCCAGCGCGACCGGGCGATGCTGGAGGTCTTGTACGCCTGCGGCCTGCGTGTCACCGAGTTGATCAGCTTGACGCTGGAGCAGGTCAACTTGCGCCAGGGCGTGCTGCGGGTGATGGGTAAAGGCAGCAAGGAGCGCCTGGTGCCGATGGGTGAAGAGGCCATCGTCTGGGTCGAGCGCTACATGCGCGATGCCCGCCATGAACTGCTGGGCGGGCGCCCCAGCGACGTGTTGTTCCCCAGCCTGCGCGGCGAGCAGATGACCCGCCAGACCTTCTGGCACCGCATCAAGCACCAGGCCAAGGTGGCCGGGATCAACAAATCCCTCTCGCCCCACACTTTGCGCCATGCCTTCGCCACACACCTGCTCAACCACGGCGCCGACTTGCGGGTGGTGCAGATGTTGCTCGGCCACAGCGACCTGTCCACCACCCAGATCTACACCCACGTCGCCCGGGCGCGGTTGCAGGACTTGCATGCCAAGCATCATCCGCGGGGCTTA
>NZ_CAXAPD010000044.1:0-29781 GCF_963970515.1 Pseudomonas sp. RL_5y_Pfl2_73
TATGTTTTTTTGTGGTTGCTTGTTTGCTCGCGATTGCGGTGGTTGAGTCACATGGATGTTGGGCTGCAGGCCTCATCGCGAGCAAGCTCGCTCCCACAAAGGAGCTCCGGGTGCACACGAATATGGTGTCTGCTGAAAATCTAATGTGGGAGCGAGCCTGCTCGCGATGGCGGTGGTTCAGTCACATGGATGTTGGGCTGCTGGCCTCATCGCGAGCAAGCTCGCTCCCACAGTGGTTAGTGGCGTTCACAACACCATTGTGGGAGTTAGCATTAGCCAGCCTGCACTGCGAAAACTATTGATGGCGGTTTTCGAGGCGGCAAGCTTCTTTTTCGATGCCAATGCACTCGACCGGTTCGCCCACGCCTTTCTCGAAACGGCGGGCGTTCATCAACAGGCCTCCCTTGATACCGCCGATGAACGCGAAGGCGCTTTCGCGTGCGCCGGTGTTACGCCCTGATAGATCCACTGCCACGCTGTTGGGTCTGACTTCATATACCCATCCACCGTTTTGTGCTTCCACGACAGCCCAGACCTTGGCTTCGCTATAGTCGCGAAATGCCACAACGACCGATTGAATGAAGGGGGACTCCGGCTGGCTGGCCAATCTGAGAATGGGTGGCAGCGAGTTCCTGCCCCGTAACCCTTGGACAAGCGCATCCGCCCCCTGTACTGGATTGATTGTCTGGGAACCGACCGCCCAGAGGGACTCTTTGCTTTTTACCCACGCCAAACCTTCTGGAGGCGTGATCCGGCTCCATTCTATGCTGACCGCCGCGACCTCCAGTGGGCTTTCATGGCCGGTCGGCTCGCGGTAGTTTTGATTCGCTTCACAATCGGCAAGGTTGTCTTTCTTGCATGCTTGCCTGATGAACTCGCGCTTGACTCCCCCCGGAAAGCTGATTTCCTGCTCGCTGACAGCTCCACCAGATGCATCCTGGTCAATACCATGAGGGGCTTTGATCTCATACACCCATTCCTTGGCGAAACGTTGGGCGAGACTCTGGTCGCGGGTTGTACTGCTGTAGACCGATTTCCCTGCCCCAGCTCCGTGGCTCCACCAGTCATACATCCACTCGATCACGGGGAAGCCTGCGGCTTTGGGTAAGATCCCGTCTTGGAAGGCCCCGAGTCCCTGATCCGTAGTGTCTCCTCGATAGAGCGTGCCCATGTCGGTACGCCAATGCAACGATGGCTTGGTATCGCGGATCGGCACGCTCGAATCCGCCGCGACCTGAAGCCAGGCGGTATACCACGGCTCCTCTTTTCCATCGGCCCCCCACGCGTCGGAGCCCGGTTGCCACGCACCCGTCAACGCCACCACCGCAACCGCTGTCGTCCGTATAAAACTGTTATGAGTTGTCATGATTTGATGTCTCATCTGGAGCAGGTGAAGCCCTGTCGAATCACATACGTCATGACTACCTATGCTTCGACGTGACACTTCTCACTTTGGATTCTGCGGGGCACAGCGAGCCGAACCACCGCATCAGTTCTGAGGGTAGATCAAGGCTGGGGGAGGGGATTGCGTTGCGGTTTTTGGACTTGTAACAAAAGGCTGGTCGACACCGCCCTCTGTGGCGAGGGGATTTATCCCCGTTGGGTTGCGAAGCAGCCCTCAAGCCAGGCAATTCGGTGTGTCAGGAAAATTGAGTTGTTTGTTTAGGGGGGCTGCTGCGCAGCCCAACGGGGATAAATCCCCTCGCCACAGGGATCTCATGTGTGGTCGGGGGCTACGGCCGAATCTCGATCATCGTCCCATCCGGCACCAGGCTCCACACCTCGCGCATGTCCACATTGCGCATGGCGATGCAGCCATCGGTCCAGTCCAGCGTATGGAACAACTGCTCAGGGTTCTCTTCCGAATCCGGTGTGCCGTGGATCATGATCATGCCCCCCGGTTCCACGCCTTCGCGGCGGGCGCGGGCGGCGTCGCTGATGTTGGGGTAGGAAATGTGCATCGACAGATAGAACCGGTCGCTGGTCTTGCGCCAGTCCAGCCAATAGAAGCCTTCGGGGGTGCGCTTGTCACCCTCGATCAGCTTGGGACCTTTCTTGGCGCCCTTGCCCAGGGAGATGCGATAGGTCTTGAGCGGCTTGCCGTCGTTGATCAATTGCAATTGATGGGCGGACTTGAGCACCAGCACTTTTTCGATGACCTTGCCGTTGTAGGCTCCCACCGCAGAGGCCTGGGACATCGCAGTGAACGACAGGCAGAACAGGACAAGCAACCAGCGCATTGAAACGATATCCCTAGAAAGTGTTGTGGCTATATTGGTTTTTCAAGTATTGGCAGGCTGAGCCAGCGGTGGAATCGATTCGGATCGCACGGGGTAATCTTCGGCCCGGCGGTCCGCGTAGAAATATTCCAGGGTACGGGCCACCGTGCGGAAAGCCAGTTCATCCCAGGGAATGTCCGCTTCTTCGAACAGCTTCACCTCCAGGCTCTCGGGCCCGGCGGCGAAATCCTCATCCACCAGTTCGGCGCGGAAGAATACATGTACCTGGCTGATATGCGGTACGTCAATCAGCGTATAGATGCTCAAATTTCGCACCCGGGCGCAGGCTTCTTCGGCGGTTTCGCGCACGGCGCCCTGTTCGATGGTTTCGCCGTTCTCCATGAAGCCCGCCGGCAGCGTCCAGTAACCGCGCCGCGGCTCGATGGCGCGGCGGCACAACAGGACTTTACTGCCCCAGGTCGGTACGCAACCGGCCACGATATTGGGGTTCTGGTAATGGATGGTGTGGCAGGTGTCGCAGACAAAACGCAGGCGCGAGTCGCCTTCGGGTATGCGCTGGGTCACCGGGTTACCGCACTGGCTGCAGAATTTCATGCTTGGATTCCTGAATGCTGCGCCTATCTTGGCGGTGCGGGCCGGTGTCGGCAAGTTGTCGTTTCGCGACACGACGCGGTGCGGGGGTTGGGCCGTTTGAACGATTGGTGCATGATGCAAGGTAGCGAATAAATCGAGAAGTCTCATGCTGGACGAGCTACTGCATCGAGTAAGCAACCATACCCCGCACGATCTGCAGGCCGACCGACGTTTCCCTGAAGCCGCGGTGCTGGTGCCGATTACCCGCAGCGATGAACCGGAACTGGTACTGACCCTGCGCGCCAGCGGGCTCTCGACCCATGGCGGCGAGGTGGCGTTCCCCGGCGGGCGCCGCGACCCTGAAGACCCGGACCTGATCTTCACTGCCCTACGCGAAGCCGAGGAAGAAATCGGCCTGCCTCCCGGCCTGGTGGAAGTGATCGGCCCCCTCAGCCCGCTGATCTCGCTGCACGGCATCAAGGTCACGCCTTTTGTTGGAGTGATTCCGGACTACGTCGAATACCAGGCCAACGATGCCGAGATCGCTGCGGTGTTCAGCGTACCACTGGAGTTTTTCCGCAAGGATCCGCGCGAACACACGCACCGGATCGATTACCAGGGCCGCAGTTGGTACGTGCCCAGCTATCGGTTTGGCGACTTCAAGATCTGGGGCCTGACGGCGATCATGGTCGTGGAGTTGGTCAACCTGCTGTACGACGCCGAAATCGACCTGCACAAACCGCCCAAGAGTTTCATCAATACCTGACGCCCCGAGGACTCTCATGAAATACCGCCTGGGCGATGCCCGTGTCGAAACCCACCCCCAGAGCTGGGTCGCGCCCAACGCCACGCTGGTGGGCAAGGTCCGCCTCGAAGAGGGCGCCAATGTCTGGTTCAACGCCGTGCTGCGCGGTGATAACGAGCTGATCCTGATCGGCAAGAACAGCAACGTGCAGGACGGCACGGTGATGCACACCGACATGGGCTATCCGTTGACCATCGGCACTGGCGTGACCATCGGCCACAACGCCATGCTCCATGGCTGTAGGGTGGGCGACTACAGCCTCATCGGCATTAACGCGGTGATTCTCAACGGCGCGAAGATCGGCAAGAACTGCATCATCGGCGCTAACTCGTTGGTCGGCGAAGGCAAGGAAATCCCCGACGGCTCGCTGGTGATGGGCTCGCCCGGCAAGGTGGTGCGCGAACTGACCGAGGCCCAGAAGAACATGCTCGAGGCCAGCGCGGCGCACTATGTGCACAACGCCCAGCGCTACGCCCGCGACTTGGTCGAGCAGGAACAATGAGTGCCCCTGAGCGCCCGGTTCCTTCGCCCTGCGTGAACATCTGTGCGCTGGACGATGACGACATCTGCACCGGTTGTCAGCGCACCGTGGCGGAAATCACCCGTTGGAGTCGGATGGACAATGACGAACGACGCGGGGTTCTGGCGTTGTGTCATGAAAGGGCCAAGGCCAGTGGGTTGATGTGGATGTTGCCAGTGAGGCGCTGATACCCGTGTGTGCGTACTAAACGCTGGAGCACATACCTGTGGGAGCAAAGCTTGCTGGCGATGCGCACCCAGGTCTTCAGGTGGACCGCATGAACGTTCATCGCGGGCAAGCCTTGCTCTCACAGGTTTGGCTCCCACAGATATTGCTCCCAAGAACCTTTATTTCAGCGACGCCATCGATCCAAACCCACCACCCCCAGCGCAATACCGACGAACCCCGCCAATATCCCCCCGGCATTGATGAACACCTGTGGATAACCCAGGTTCGCCACGTCCATGAAAGGGTAGGGGTACGCCGCCAGTAATTCCCCCCGCAGCAGGAGCCACGCGAAGTACACCACCGGGTAAATCATCCACAGCCCGATGTGCTTCATGCGCAAGGTGCCCTTGGGCACGCATAACCACCAGTAGGTAACGAACAGCAGCGGCATCACGTCGTGCAGCAATTCGTCGGCCACGAACTGCCAGCCTTCGGGCTGCCACAGATGTCGCAGCAGCAGGTTGTAGGCCAGGCCAACCAGGGCGATGCTCACGGTAATGCCGCTGCTGACCCCCGGCTGCAAAAACCAGCGCCGGGTCGCTGACTCTCGGTGGATCAGTTCCCAGGTCAGCACCACGGCCACCAGAGTGTTGGTCAGCACGGTGAAGAAACTGAGAAAGTTCACCAGGCCGCCCAGCAAGCTCGCGCCCAGTTCCCAGCGGCCGAGCAGGATCAGGTACAACTGGATGCTCAACGCCGCCCAGCCCAACAGTGCCGCCACCGACACGAAGCACTGTCGTAGCGCCGGGCGCCGGCGGATATCCCTACCCATGGCTCAGACCGGTCGTTTGGTGCGCATTAGCTTGATGTACAGCCGCTCGACTTTCTCCCGCGCCCACGGCGTCTTGCGCAAAAAGGTCAGGCTCGATTTGATGCTCGGGTCGCTCTTGAAGCAACGAATGTCGATGCGCTCGGCCAGACCCGACCATTCGTAGTGCTGCACCAGGGCGTTGAGGATCTGCTCCAGCGTCACGCCGTGCAGCGGGTTGTTACTGAATTCGGTCATGGGAGGCCTTCGCGCAAAGAGGTGTAAAGCCGCGCACCTTAGCCGAGGTGCCCGCGTGGTGGAAGCATAGCCTTCGTCGGTGGGAGTGAGAGCGAGGAGGCATAGCGCACTGTTACCGAATCCGAAATGATCCATGTCAGTAAAAGCCCTTTCTCTATTTGTAACAGGACATTATCCTTGCGCCGCCAGCTGAAACGCTTCTTCTGCCGTGCCAAAGCCTTGGCGTTCAGTGAATCCCCTAAAAAAGATCAAGAATTCCTTCTCTATGCTCGATGTTCAGACTCTGCAAGACAGCGCTGTCCGGCGCCGTATTGCCGCCAGAAAGACCCTTCACTTGATGGCCAGCCTTGGCGTCTTGGGCATTGCCACCGGCGCTCAGGCCGCTCCCGCGTTCGATAGCGACTCACCCTGGATGCTGGGTGACTGGAACGGCACGCGAAGCGAACTTGCGGAAAAAGGCTACAACTTCAAGTTCGATTACACCGGCGAAATGGGCAGCAACCTGCACGGCGGCTACGACCATGACCGCACCGCTCGCTACAGTGACCAGTTCGCCTTCGGCGCGCACCTGGACCTGCAGAAAATCCTCGGTTGGCACGCCGCCGAGTTTCAACTGACGGTCACCGAGCGCAGCGGCAATAACATCAGCAACGACCGGATCAACGACCCGCGTGTTGGCGGTTTCACTTCCGCCCAGGAAGTCTGGGGCCGTGGCCAGACCTGGCGGCTGACGCAGATGTGGTATCAGCAGGCATTTTTCGATGACCGGCTCGATATCAAGGCCGGCCGTTTCGGTGAGGGCGAGGATTTCAACAGCTTTCCCTGCGACTTCCAGAACTTGGCGTTCTGCGGCTCGCAAGTGGGCAACTGGGTGGGTGGTGTCTGGTACAACTGGCCGGTCAGCCAATGGGCGCTGCGGGTCAAGTATCACCTCACGTCTGAGCTGTACGCCCAGGTCGGGGCTTATGAACAGAACCCATCGAACCTGGAAACCGGTAACGGCTTCAAGCTCAGCGGCAGCGGCACCCAGGGCGCGGTAGTACCTGTGGAGCTGGTGTGGTCGCCCAAACTCAATGGTCTGCCGGGCGAATACCGCGCCGGTTATTACTACAGCAGTGCCAACGCCACCGATACCTACAAGGATCGCAACGGCCAGCCGGCCGCTCTGAGCGGCGAGGCGTATCGCAGCGCGTCGAGCAAGCATGGCGTGTGGCTGGGGGCGCAACAGCAACTGACCAGCGTCGCCAGTGACCATTCCCGCGGTCTGAGTGTGTTCGCCAACGCCACGATGCACGACAAGAAAACCAACGCCATCGACCACTATGTCCAAGCCGGTCTCGTCTACAAGGGGCTGTTCGACGCCCGCGCCAGGGATGACATCGGTTTTGCCCTGGCCCGGGTTCACGTCAACCCGGCTTACCGCAAGAACGCCGAGGCCACCAACCAGGCCCGCGCCCTCCAGGATTACGACAATCCGGCCTTTTTGCCACCCCAGGACACCGAGTACAGCGCCGAGTTGTATTACGGCGTACACGTGACGAACTGGCTGACCGTGCGCCCGAACCTGCAGTACATCCGCCATCCGGGCGGTGTGGACAAGGTCGATGACGCGTTGATTGGCGGGGTCAAGATTCAGTCGTCGTTCTAGTCAGTGCCACAAAAAACCTGTGGGAGCGGGCTTGCTCGCGATGGCACATCCAAATCGATGTCGACTGTCATTCCGCTATCGCGAACAGGGTCGCTCTCACAAGGGGCCGCTTCAACCCAATTACTTTTTTCAACTGAACCATGCCCCTTCAAGATCGTCATCTACAGTGACTACTTGTGCGGGACTCTTTAAAACGTCACGGAGAAACACACTATGAGCACTGAGGGTGCTTTGAGTCGAAGCCGTTTGCTACCGAGTTTGCTCGGCATTCTGCTTCTATTGATGGGCCTGGTCCTGTTGGCCGGGGGAGTCAAGCTGAGCACGCTTGGCGGCTCGCTGTATTACCTGCTGGCCGGTATCGGCCTGGCGTTGAGCGGTGTATTGCTGATCATGGCCCGCCGCGCGGCCCTGGGTCTGTACGCGCTGGTGCTGTTCGCCAGCACCGTGTGGGCGTTGTGGGAAGTGGGCCTGGACTGGTGGCAACTGGTGCCGCGCCTGGCGATGCTGTTTGCCCTGGGCATCGTCATGTTGCTGCCGTGGTTCCGTCGCCCGCTGTTGACCGCCGATGCCTCGGCCATGGGAACCCGTGCATTGGGCGCCGCCGTGGTCATTGCTGGTATCGTCGCGCTCGCCAGCCAGTTCACCAACCCGGGTGAAATAAACGGCCAACTGGACCGCGACAGCGTGCCGGGCATGGTCAACACCGCACCGGCCATGCCGGACGGCGACTGGAACTCCTACGGGCGCAGTGCCCATGGCGACCGCTATTCGCCGCTGGCACAGATCACCCCTGAGAACGTCAGCCAACTGGTGCCGGCCTGGACCTATCGCACCGGCGACCTGCCAGGGCCGAACGACCCGGGTGAAACCACTGCCGAAAACACCCCGCTCAAGGCCAACGGCATGCTCTACGTGTGCACGCCTCACAGCCAGGTGATTGCCCTGGAGCCTGAGACGGGCAAGGAAATCTGGCGTTTCGATCCGAAGCTTTCCACGCAAAAAGCGGAAAACTTCAAGGGTTGGGCCCACATGACCTGCCGTGGCGTGACCTATCACGATGACGCTGCGTACGCCTCCGCCGAGCAGAGCCCGACCGGCACTGCCAGCACCACGCCGGCCAGTACCGTATGCCCGCGGCGGATCTTCCTGCCAACCGCCGACACTCGCCTGATTGCCCTTAACGCCGACACCGGCAAGATGTGCGAAGACTTTGGCGACAAGGGGCAGGTCGACCTGACCGCCAACATCGGCGGTTTCACGGCCGGCGGTTATTACTCCACGTCGCCACCGGCGGTCACCCAGAACCTGGTGGTGATCGGTGGCCACGTCACCGATAACGTTTCCATCGACGAGCCAAGCGGTGTGATTCGCGCCTACGACGTGCACACCGGCCAATTGGTGTGGAACTGGGACAGCGGCAACCCGGACGACACCACACCGATTGCCGAAGGCCAGACCTACACCCGTAATTCGCCGAACATGTGGTCGATGTTCAGCGTCGATGAAAAACTTGGCATGCTCTACCTGCCGATGGGCAACCAGACTCCCGACCAGTTCGGTGGCATGCGCACCCCGGAATCGGAAAAATACGCCGCCGGCCTGACGGCGCTGGACATCGCCACCGGCAAGGTGCGTTGGTACTTCCAGTTCACCCACCACGACCTGTGGGACATGGACGTCGGCGGTCAACCGACCCTGATGGACATGAAGACCGCCGATGGCGTGAAACCCGCCGTCCTGGCTTCGACCAAGCAGGGCAGCATCTATGTGCTGGACCGCAGCAATGGCCAGCCGATCATCCCGATCAAGGAGATCCCGGCACCCCAAGGCGCGGTGGAAGGTGACTACACCTCGCCAACGCAGCCGATGTCCGACCTGAACTTCGTGCCGCCGGTCCTCAAGGAACGCGACATGTGGGGCGTGACCCCGTTCGACCAGATGCTCTGCCGGATCGACTTCAAGTCGCTGCGCTATGACGGCATGTACACGCCGCCGTCGCTGCAAGGTTCGATCGTTTACCCGGGTAACTTCGGCGTGTTCGACTGGGGCGGCATTTCGGTGGATCCGGTGCGCCAGATCGCCTTCATCAACCCGAGCTACATGGCGTTCAAGTCGAAACTGGTGCCGGCGGCCGAAGTGGCTGGTGGCCCGGGACGCAAGAGCGAAACCGAAGGCGTGCAGCCGAACAAAGGCGCGCCCTATGGTGTGATCCTCGAAGCGCTGCTCTCGCCCATGGGCCTGCCTTGCCAGGCGCCTGCGTGGGGCTATGTGGCGGCGGTGGACCTGACCAACAACAAAACCCTGTGGATGCACAAGAACGGTACCGTGCGTGACAGCTCGCCGGTACCGATCCCGCTGAGCATGGGCGTTCCGAGCCTGGGTGGCACATTCACCACCGCCAGCGGCCTGGCGTTCATGAGCGGCACCCTCGACCAGTACCTGCGTGCCTATGACGTGAAAAACGGCAAGCAACTGTGGGAAGGCCGCCTGCCAGCCGGCGCCCAGACCACGCCGATGACGTACACCGGCAAGGACGGCAAGCAATATGTGCTGGTTGTGGCCGGTGGTCATGGCTCCCTGGGCACCAAGCAGGGTGATTATGTGATCGCCTACAAACTGCCGGATTAAGCCAAACCTGCGACCATGAAAAAGGCGACACCCTTGCGGGTGTCGCCTTTTTCTTTAGCCCGCAGGACGCAATCCCGCGGGCGCAAGCTACTCAGTTTTTACAAGTCGATCTTGACGGCCTGGGAAGCCCGGGTCGCCTTGGCGCGGGCGGCTTCGATGGATTTGTCGCGGGCCAGGGCCACGCCCAGACGGCGCTGGCCGTTGACTTCCGGTTTGCCGAACAGGCGCAGGGCGGTGTCCGGTTCGCTCAGGGCCGCGCCCAGGTTGGCGAAAGCGGTCTGGGTCGATTGGCCTTCCACCAGGATCACCGCCGAGGCCGAAGGGCCGAACTGGCGGATCAGCGGGATCGGCAGGCCGAGAATGGCGCGGGCATGCAGGGCGAACTGCGACAGGTCCTGGGAGATCAGCGTGACCAGGCCGGTGTCGTGGGGGCGCGGCGAGACTTCGCTGAACCACACCTGGTCACCCTTGATGAACAGCTCGACGCCAAACAGGCCGCGTCCCCCCAGGGCTTCGGTCACCGCCTTGGCGACGCGCTCGGATTCGGCCAGGGCCGCCGGGCTCATGGCTTGTGGCTGCCAGGATTCCTGATAGTCGCCCTTTTCCTGACGGTGGCCGACCGGCGCGCAGAAGGTGGTGCCGCCGACGTGACGCACGGTGAGCAAGGTGATTTCGTAGTCGAAATCGATGAAACCTTCGATGATCACCCGGCCCTTGCCGGCACGGCCGCCTTCCTGGGCGTAGTCCCAGGCTTTTTGCACGTCATCGGTACTGCGCAGCAGGCTCTGGCCCTTGCCCGAGGAACTCATCACCGGCTTGACCACGCACGGGAAACCCAGGGTTTCAACGGCCTTGCGGTAGTCTTGCACGGTGTCGGCGAAGAAGTACGGCGAGGTCGGCAGGCCCAGTTCTTCGGCGGCCAGGCGACGAATGCCTTCACGGTTCATGGTCAGCTGCGCGGCACGGGCCGTCGGGATCACGGTGAAGCCTTCGGCTTCCAGTTCCACCAGGGTGGCGGTGGCGATGGCTTCGATTTCCGGCACGATGAAATGCGGCTTTTCGGCCTCGATCACCGCACGCAGGGCGGCGCCGTCGAGCATGTTGATCACGTGGCTGCGGTGGGCCACTTGCATGGCCGGCGCGTTGGCGTAGCGATCCACGGCAATCACTTCGACGCCCAGGCGCTGCAGCTCGATTACCACTTCCTTGCCCAGCTCGCCGCTGCCACACAGCAAAACGCGGGTCGCGGTGGGCGACAAGGGGGTTCCGATACGGGTCATCTGAAGGTCCTCAAACAGGAGCGGATCATCGGGGCACGCGCGGGCGAGCTTCCCATGGGGGAGAAAGCGCGGCATTTTACATGAACCGCGTCAGCCGGCGACGGCCTGTTTGCGCAGACGCCAGGCCATGATCAGCCAGACGGCGGTCACCCCGGCGAATTTCGAGAGCAGGGCGGTGATCACCACGGCGGGCGTCAGGGCGTCGATCAGGCCGAAGAAGATGAATGTGTCCAGGGGGATGCTCAGGGCCGAACTGATCCACAACCGGTCATGGAGCGGGCGCTTGGTGATCGTGAACACCAGCCAGTCGATGCACTCGGACACGGCGAATGCCGTGGCGCTGGCCAGGGCGATGGTCGGGTCCGAGGTGATGTAGGACAACACCAGCGCCGCCAGCATCGCCGCAATGGCGCCATGTCCGAAACGGGTCTGCACCATGTCCCGCAGGATAAACACCAGGCCGCCCCAGGCCGACCAGATAATGTCCAGGTGCGGCGCGGCGGAAAAGGCGAAGTTGATCAGCACGACGCTGCTGATGTAGGCGAGCAGGAAAAGCATGGGGCGGGGTACCTGGTGGTGACGGATAAAGTATTAAAGGACAGCGATAGCCCCTGTGGCGAGGGAGTTTGCTCCCGCTGGGCTCTGTAGGCGCTGGCGAAGCCTGCGATCTTTTGATCCTGAGCTTTCGCTTGTGACTCAACTGTCTGGGACAAGATCGCAGCCTCGTTGCACTCGACAGCTCCTCAGCCGGCGTGAGTCCCTCAATCCTCCTCGCTGTCATCCAACTTCCAATACCCCACCGCCTTCACAAAATCCTGGTCCAACCCTTTCTCCTCCAGCAGCACCTTGCGAATCTGCCGCGACACCTTGCTCTCGGTCGCGACCCAAGCGTATAGCTTGCCGCCGGGCATTTCCAGCTGTTGCACGGTTCGCAGCAGGTTGTCCTGGCGGCCCTCGCGCAGTACCCAGATCACGTGAACCTGCGCCGGGCTTTGGAGCACTTGCTGCTCGGCGCCGTTTTCCACTTCCAACACCACCAGGGCCCGCCTGTTGGGTGCCAGGCCTTCGAGGCGGCGGGCGATGGCGGGCAGGGCGGTTTCGTCGCCGATCAACAGGTAGCTGTCGAAGATGTCTGGCACGATCATCGAGCCCCGGGGCCCGGCGATGTTGAGGTATTGCCCTGGCGCCGCCTGGGCCGCCCAGGTCGAGGCCGGGCCGTCGCCGTGAAGCACGAAATCGATGTCCAGCTCCAGGGTGTCCAGGTCATAGCGGCGTGGGGTGTAATCGCGCATCTCGGGCATCGGGCCCTGGACCTTGTCGGCGCTGGGGGTGAAGTTTTCCAGGGCCGCCTGTTCCTCGGCGTTCTGCGGGAACAGCAATTTCACATGGTCGTCCGTGCCCAGGCTGGCGAACCCGGCCAGTTCCGGCCCGCCGACGGTGATGCGGCGCATGCGTGGGGTCAGGTCCTCAACCCGCAACACTTGCAGGCGACGGCGTTTGATCTCGTGGCTGACACGGTGAATGGTGTTTGGATCGACTTCGGTCATTGGCTTGACTCCGAGACTGGTGGACGGTCGGGGCCGTCGGCGATGGCTTTGGCGGTGGCGTCGAGCAGGTCGCGCACCCGCCGGATTTCTTCCGGGCTCCAGTGGCCATGGTGCTTTTGCAGGGCATGGCGCAGGTTATACACCGCTTCATGGATCTGCGGCGGACGATCATGGCCGCGCAACGTGCGCCTGCTGATTTCAATGCGTGTACGCACCTCCTCTATCGCTTCGGCCTGGTCCTCAAGGGATAGACGTCCGACCTCGGTCACGCTGTAGCATTTTTTTCCATCTTCGACGCCGCAGATAACCAGGGCGTTCACTTCCAGGAAGGTCAGGGTCGGGTAGATCACGCCGGGGCTGGGGCTGTAAGCGCCATCGAACATGCTCTCGATCCGGCGAATCAGGTCATAGCCGTGGCAAGGCTGTTCGGCAATCAGCGCCAACATCAGCAGCTTCAGGTCTCCAGCGGCGAAAACGCGTGGGGCTCGGCTGGTACGTTCACGGCCTGCCGACTGACGTTCGAAACCGTCGTGTTCGCGGTTGGAGGGGGAATAAGGGATTGCCATAGGCTGTTCTCCATTCTGCAAAGATGTAACTGAAATATATTTTTTTATATGAGATATATCGTTGAGATATATCTTTGTGGTTGGATGTTTTTTAATTAGATATATCTAATCTGGTTGTGGGTAGCTTGTAATTTAATAAGACCATACCTGAATTAGGTTGGCAGGCGGCCGATGGAGTTTTTTGGAGTTTTTTCTTGACCTTGAGCAATGCCGCGGCCTTGCCGTATATGTAGGTTGTTTCTGACATCCAACTTAGTATTCATAGAAAACATGGTGTTTTTTCGCGCATTCGGATGTCGAACGTACTACGAGCATGTGGGAAAGAGCCTGCTTTTTTTTAGTTGAAGAGAACCGATCATGCCCGGCGTTGGAAGTGCAGCCTTACAACTTGTTGTCGGGCCGCAATTGCAACCTTTCTCTATTACTGCTATGAACAGGTGTTAACGACATGCTCAAACAATTCGTAACCGGTGTTTCGCTGGCTGCCGCCGCCCTGACTTCCTCGCTGGCATTCGCAGCCGATGACGCACGTTCGGCTATTCACATCACTGCGAACATCCCGACCCAGCAGTTCCACGTGCAACCGCGCAACCCGGACTTCGGTAAAGATGAAGTCATGAGCTACAACACGGTCAGCGGTACGTTGACTTCGTTGCGCCAGACCTATGACGTGAAAAACACCGAAGGTTCGGTACACGCCTACATCGAAGGTGGCCCGGCCGCCCTGTACAACGGTAGTAACTCGATTGCCCTGACCACGGCCTTCAACGGCGTCACCCTCTCCGCCCTCCCTCAGGAAGTGGTGGACGATGCAACGTCCACTCCGGGTACCCAGGCAGACATGACCATCGTTCCGGCCAAGCCCCTGGATACCCAGAATGGCCTGTACACCGCTGACATGACCGTCATCTTCGACGCTGTGCCTCGCGCTAACCTGTGATGTCATTCGATGCCCGCTGAGGTTTACCTCTTTCCTTCGGGCATTACTGCAAGCCGACCGGTCCTCCCCAGCCGGTCGGCCTGCACCTGCAACGCCCTGATAGCTCGCTGATTAGAGAGTCCGTTGATGTTTCCGATGACACCCATCGCGGGTGCGCTCGCACTATTGTTGTGTGCGAACGCATTAGCCGCGCCGACTGCCCCCGGTACGACACCAAGAAGCCTGTTATCCCAGGCCAAGGGCCTGCCGGCGGAATTCGAATCCCACTTCTTCGATGTGCCCCTGGCGGTTCGTGTTGAGGTCAATCAACAGTACCTCGGCGAAGCCATGGTGGTGTTGACACGGGACGACCGCGTTACGTTGCTTGAATTCACCGAGACCCAGGAGAGTTCAATCACAACCGCCGAGCGCGAGCAATGGGAGCAGCATCTCAAGCAAGGACAGGCGCTGGGTGCATGCGAAGGCAGTTGCCCATCAGGCCTGCTTGCCGTGCACTACAGTCTTGAAAATTCATTGGTGTCGATCCTGACCCGGGATGTGGAGCGCTCGACCGAGACCAAACGCTATTACGATCAACCCGAGAGCGGCAGCCTGGGCCTGATCTTCAACAACCAACTCAATATCAACGGTGGCCAGGAACAGGACACCGGTGGACGTTATGGCTTGAATGCCAATTCGAGCCTGGGCAACTGGAGCCAGTCGCTCGACTTGCAACTCTCGCGCCTTGGTGGCCCGGACGACAAGGTCTATCACGCCATCCATGAGCTCTATACCCAACGAGAGATGCAAGGCACTTTTTTTCGCCTGGGGTATTTCACGCCCAGCTCCGATGGCTTGAATCGCCAGATTCGTTCGTTCGGCGCCAACCCCGACACCGCACTGGGGGTGATGTACGGCAGCTCCGACAGCCTGGTGATCGACAATCCAAAACCCAGCGTCTACCCCGTTTACGTCACCGCCAGTCGCCAGGCTTCGGTGGAGATTTACCGCAACGGTTTGTTGATCAACACCCAGGCGGTCAGCGCTGGCTTGCAGAGCCTGGACACCCGCCCGTTGCCTGGCGGTATCTACGAAGTGGAAGTGCGGCTGATCGAGGACGGGCAAACGACCGCCACCAGCCAGGAACTGATCTACAAACCCAGTAACTGGAGCAACGCCGAGAACCGCTGGCGCTACAACCTGTTCGCCGGGCGCGAAACCCGGCTCTGGAGCAACTGGGAAGAGCAACCCTCAGGTTTCACGACGGCGGGGTTAGGCGTCAACTATTTGCTCCATCCGCGGGTGATCCTGGGCGCTTCCACGCGCCAGGTGCAGGACAAACTGCAAGTGGGAACTTCGGTGGACTGGACGCTGGCGACCAGCACCAGCCTGTACGCCAACGTCTATCAGACCCAGCAATACGGCACCGGCCTGGACCTGCAAGGTTTGTACAGCTACGGCCATGGCAGTGTGGTGGCCAGCCATAACCGCAGTTGGCTGGACACCCGTAACACCTACGAAACCCTGCCGGATGGCACCCGCATTCGTCAGCGCAACGTATACGTCGGCCAGACCAGCAATTCATCACTGTCGGTCAATCATCGCTTGAACAACAAGACCTCCCTCAACGGACGGCTGGCCTACAGCGAAGGCAATATCCAGGGCACCGGCCTGGACCTGGGCTGGACCCAGCGTTTCACTTTGCGCGGCAGCGATGCCAACTGGCGGTTGTCGGTGTTCGACCGTCCCGGCACTTCGAGCACCGGCGACAAGCGCAATCGCGGCCTGGACCTGAGCGTCAGTATCGCCCTGGGCGGACCCGGCGAGTACTGGTCGGGCAGCGTCGGCACGCGCACTTCGCGCGACGGTGCGCGGGACAACAATGCCTCGCTGTCCTATCGCCGGGATCTGCAAGACCACGTACTGCAAAGCGTCTCCGCCACGGCACTGGCCGACACCTATGGCGTGGGCCTGTCGGGCATTGCCAGTTTCCAGACCGAATCACTGTATGGCGACGGCTTCGTCCAGCGTTCGTCCTACAACGACAACCTCACCGGCGGTCTGAATCTGAGCAGCACGGTGGCCGTGGGCGGCAGCAAAGCGGCTTTTACCGCCGTGCCCCATGGGCGCGGCGCGGGCATGATCGTCGATGTCGAAGCCGACGTGGACGACGTGATCCTGCGCGCCGATGACTTGACCGGCGGCAGCACCACCCTGCGTCCCGGCCGCAACTTTGTCCCCATCACCGCTTATAAAAACAGCATGGTCACTTTCGACTTCGAAGGCGTGCACCCACCAGCGGCAAGCATTGAGCCCTCGCGCACCCGTTATCACTTGAACAAGGGGGGCGTGGACTACCGCAAGATCAGCGTGATGAGAACCGTGACGGTGCTGGGTCGCCTGCTGGACGACCAAGGGCAACCGCTCAAGGGCCATCACGTGATCAACCACGCCAGTCGCGGCGTCAGTGAGGCGGACGGGTTTTTCTCCATGGAAATGAATGCCGGTTCGCCCACCCTGGAAGTGCGTTATGGCAGCGAGTTGTTTTGCCGGTTCCGGCTTGACCCGGACGGTGCTCAGCGAGAGGGCGATGTGTTGATGATCGGTGATTTGCGGTGTACGCCGGATACCTTGGCCGACACGACGGTGGCCGAGGCTGACAGTGCGAAACAGCGCTCATGAGACCGTGGGAGCAAAGCTTGCTCCTGAAACTGTGGGAGTAAAGCTTGCTCGCGATGAACGATAACGCTGTTTACCTGAAGAGCGAGGCGCCTGCATCGCGGGCAAGCCTTGCTCCCACAAGTGAATTGCTCGCCTACCTATTTGCAGCGATTTGTCTTGATTGTATGAGGTTGTATAAATGAAACCCTTATCGGTTGCAGTGCGCAGCGTGGTCTCGGTGGTGCTGTTTTCGTGCGTGCCTGTGGCCAATGCTGTGAGCCGGGATATCACCGCCGTATTCAGGCCTGACCCTTCGAAACCCCAGGAGAATACGTTTCTCAATACCACGCCGGTCAGTGGTTATTGCGCTAGTTATCCGAATGAGTGTGGGACCGCAAGGATGTTCAGTATCCGATTGCCCATTAAGTCCAACTCTATTAGTCCTATTCAGGCCAATCATGGAGAAAATCGGCAAGGTGCGATGTTTAAAGTGCCTGCCGCTTGGCGTAGTACACAAGTGACTCATTCAGGGACGGGTGAAACTGAAATTGTTGAAATACGCTTTTCCGGTATCGGTTCGAGATACCGAATTCCTGGCGGCGTCGTTGATTTGGTAGGGGGCGGTGTGGAAGCAGGCACCGCTCATCGGAGATTATGGCGCGGTTCTTCTTGGGTTAATGCACCTACACCCTGTCGGTACAGTGGAGTGGGCTTTTATAGCGCTACCGATTACGAGTTTTTCTGGAAGGCTCCGACAGAGGAAGCGTGTGCCAAACCAGCCCTTTATCTGATCCCAAGTATGAGCTACACCCACCTGGACTTTGCGTACGAACTGCGCACCCCCAATCCTTTGAAGATGTCCTCCGGCCAATATACGGGGACGCTGACCTACACCGTTGGCCCAGGACAGGACCTTGACTTGGGGGATGTCATGATCCCCAACGACTCCATAATCACGCTCAATTTAAAACTCGACGTCGAACACACCCTTAAGGTGGATGTCCCCCCCGGCGGCAACCGCGTCGAGCTGGTCCCCCAGGAAGGCTGGCAATCCTGGCTGAACAGCGGGCGCAAACCGACCCGGCTGTTTCGCGACCAGCGTTTCCATATATCGGCGTCTTCACGTTTCAAGATGGGGCTTGAATGCCAGTACATCAGCGGCAATACCTGCGCAGTCTCTGAAACCGGTAGCGGTCATCAAGTGCCGGTGAATGTCAGCGTGACCTTGCCTGAGGGCTTGACCGACGGCGCCAATCAACCGGTCAACCGCCGGCCTCTGCTGCTCGACGGCAGCGGCACCGAACTGTTCCAACCGGGTTACTACGTGGATCGCAAGTCAGCGATGTTGCATTTCGAAGTGGGCAGCAATGGTGTCGAGCAGATGCTCGATCACGGCGCAAAGGCCTACACCGGCAATGTCACGGTGATTTGGGATTCGGAAGTTTAAAAGGAACGGCTCTACTCAGGACGACGAAGGGATATGGAGTTTTATTCGATGGGACGACTACCTGCTGCAGTAAATGGAACGTTTGCGATGTATTTGTTGGCAAGCATGCCCGTGGCCAATGCCCTGACCCAAGACATCAGCGCACTATTCAGGCCCGATCCGTCAAAACCTCAGGAAGTCGCCTTTCGTAATACCACTCCGATGAGTGGCTACTGCGCTGAAGTTCCTTCGCAATGCCAGGCATGGAATATGTTCAGTGTGCGCTTGCCGCTGAGTATCAATTCCGTCAAGGCCATTCAAGCCGAGCATGCTGACGTGCGGCAAGGGGCCATGTTTCAGGTGCCCGCCAATTGGCGAACGGCGCAAATCAGGCATTCAAGTACGGGTGAAACCGAGTTCGTCCAAGTGCGTTGGGTCGGGATAGGTTCTCGCTACCAATTCCCGGGCAGTGTCGTCGACCTGGTGGGGGGCGGTGTGGACCCCAGCACTGCGCATACCCAGCTGTGGACCACCAGTTGGGCATACCCCCCGGCAGCGTGTCAGTACAGCGGGTTCAGCCGTGTGGGGGAGAACTATTACGAGTTCTTCTGGCGCACGCCAATGGAAACCGTGTGCGCAAAAAAGGCCCAGTACCTGATTCCCAGCATGGCCTATCAGTACGTGGACTTCGCTTATGAACTGCGTATGCCCAACCCCATGAGAATGAGTGCCGGCCAGTACACGGGTGATGTGACGATTAGTGTCGGGCCGGGGCGAGAACTGGACACGGGTGACGTGATGTTACCCAGCGATTCGGCCATCACGCTCAATTTCCTGCTCGACGTCGAGCATACCTTCAAGGTGGACGTCCCTCCGGGCGGAAACCGCGTGGAGCTGGTGCCTGATGCCGGTTGGCAAGATTGGCTGAACAGCGGTCGCAAACCGACCCGGTTGTTTCGCGATCAGCGTTTTCATCTCTCGACGTCCTCACGTTTCAAGATGGCGCTCGAGTGCCAACACATCAGTGGCAACACCTGCGCGATCGCCGAAACCGACACCGGGCATACCGTCCCGGTGGATGTCCGGGTCACCTTGCCCGATGGCCTGGCTGACATCGGCGGCCAGCCGATCAATCGACGGCGCCTGTTGCGCGACGGCAGTGGGACGGAGTTGGTCCAGCCCAATGCCTATATCGATCGAAAGCCGGCAAGCCTGCATTTCGAAGTGACCCAGTCCAGCGTCGAGCAAATGCTCGCCGCTGGCGCGAGGACCTACACCGGCAACGTCACGGTGATCTGGGATTCGGAAGTTTGAATGGCGTCAGGGGCCGACAGTATTCAATAAATTGTGATCAACACATGAGGTTCAGCAGTGATGAAGTACGTATTGGCGTGGATGGGGTTTTTTCTGTTTTGCAGTATGGCCCAGGCGGGGCCGCAGATTGGGGTGGGGGTGGTCTACGACTACCTCGACGGCGACAAAAGCACCTACATGAAACGGGTGTTCAACGGCGGGACGTCCACGGCGTTCGTCAAGGTCAATATCCTGGAAATCATCTACAACGAGGATGGCACCTACCAGGAAGTGCCGCTGCGGAACCAGGCCAGTGCCCAGGCCAGGGACGGCCTGATGGCCAGCCCGGCACGGCTGATCATACCGGCCAACGGTGTACAGGGTACGCGGTTGCTGTTCATGGGCAATCGCGACAAGGAGCGTTATTTCCGGGTGCGTTTCGTGCCGGTAGTGCCGGAAGCGGAAGACGAATTCGCCATCAGCCCGGAGGAACGCGAAGAATACAAAAAGGAACGCGTGGCAGCAGGGGTCAAGGTCCTGGCGGGCTACGGCACGGTGTTCTTCGTGCGACCCAAGCAGCCCCGCTTCGACACAGTGATCGATGACGACGCCAGTCGCTACCTGATGCGCAACAACGGCAACAGCGTCCTGGTGATCGATGAGTTCAAGGATTGCGCCGCGAAGAAAGAAAACGACTGCCGTCCGACCACCAAACACCACGTCATGGCCGGCCGGACCTTTTCGTTCGACAAGGAGGCGGGTCGCGAATACCGCTTCACGCTGATCGAAGGTAGCCAGACCAAGGCTATCGAGATCAAAGGTTGACGATCTGCGTCACTGAATCGTCGTTAACGCCAAAGGTAATCGATATGTTCAAGACACTGCTACGCCCCCTCGCATTGACCGCTCTGATTTTGCCCTGCGCTTCAGCCTGGGGGGCGGTCGAGCGGGAAACCTTCGAGCTCTATGTGACCATTCCCACGATCGATTTTTTTGTGCTGCCCCTCGACCCGCAGTTGGTCCAGCGTGAACAGCGTTTGCCTTTCAGCACCATCACCGGAGAGCTCAGCCCATTGCGGGCGACCTACGAAGTAAAAAACACCATTGGTTCGATCGATGCGCGCCTGACCGAAGAAGCCTACCTGTCCAATGGCCGTGATCGAATCGACCTGCGGGTGAGCTTCAACAACGTCCAATTGACCGTCGATTCGACGCCGGTAGTGCCGGCAAATGAGGCTCGTCCCGGGCGCCAGGTGCCGCTGGAGATCGCGGCGATCAGACCGGTTGGCGAGGACTATAAACCCGGCGACTACTACGGCACGGTGCATATGGTGTTCGATGCCGTTGCGCCGTAGGGCTGCCGTTCTTCATCTGGAATTGGACCATGGACGCCAATCGGACGGGGAACGGTGTTCAGGGACGGCATTCTTTCGCCACGGATCGGCATCCACTACGTTTAGATACTAAAAAGGAAGCAAGCATGTTTAAAGAAATGATGGTGGGTTTCGCGCTGGGCGCAGCTGCGCTGAGCCCTTCGCTGGTACTGGCCGCCGATGACGCACGTGCGCCCATTCACATCACGGCGAACATTCCCAACAAGCAGTTTCATGTACAGCCACGCAATCCCGACTTCGGCAAGGATGAGGTCATGTACTACGACATCGGGAGCAATCGGTTGAGCTCTGTGCGCCAGACCTTTGATGTGAAGCATACCGATGGCTCGGTCCATGCCTACATTCAGGAGGACAGGGCCTACCTGGACAATGGCTTGGACCGTATTCCGTTGCGTGTGATGTTCAACAATGTGCGCCTGGACGGTGTGCCGCAGGAAGTGGTGGACGATGCCTCGTCCACGCCAGGTACTCAGGCAGAGATGCTCATTAGTGCTGACGCTATGTCTGTCGATCGCTACCCAGGCTTGTACACCGGCGACTTCACCGTGATCTTCGATGCGGTGCCCCGCGTTCATCTGTGACGTGCGTCATTGGTGTGCCACCAACGGCTTGAACGGGGTATGACTGCCCGGTTGTAAATAGGCCGACAGGAACGGTGCCATGCCCTTGAGCCCCTGTACGAGCAATGCCGAGGTGAACTTGAAGTTCTGCGCCGAGGCCCCTGGGACGTAGGCGGTGAGCGCGCCGAAATGACTGTCGCCGATGAAGAACACGAATGTGGCGGTGAGGTTGATCGACGTTGACCGCAAGGGCAGTGGGGCGTCGCCGGCGCTGCCGATAGCGGTGTCCAACGAAGGTATCAAAATGATCGAACGGATAACGGACTTGCCGGCAGCGCTGATGGATGTCCAGGAGTGTTTCGATTTCGAGACGGCGTTTGCCGAGACTGGACGAAGCAGCGCTCAAGAGACCCGTAGGAGCAAAGCTTGCTCGCGATGAAGGATAACGCCGTTCACCTGAAGACCGAGCGTCTGCATCGCGGGCAAGTCTTGCTCCCACAAGTGAATTGCTCGCCTACCTATTTCCAGCGATTTGTCTTGATTGTATGAGGTTGTATAAATGAAACCCTTATCGGTTGCAGTGCGCAGCGTGGTCTCGGTGGTGCTGTTTTCGTGCGTGCCTGCGGCCAATGCCTTGACCCAGGACATCAGCGCACTGTTCAGGCCTGACCCATCGAAACCCAATGAGAATACCTTTCTCAATACCACGCCTATCAGTGGTTACTGCGCAGATAGACCGTCGGACTGCAGGGCGACAGGAATGTTCAGCGTTCGATTACGTCTCTCTGCCAATGCGATCAGTCCTATCCAGGCGAATCATGAAGATCCTCGGCAAGGTGCGATGTTTAAAGTGCCTGCCAGTTGGCGTCCGGTACAAGTTACCCATACGGGGACGGGCGAAATAGAAACTGTTGAAGTGCGCTGGTCCGGCTTAGGGTCGAGACAATCGTTCTCCAATAGTGTGATCGAATTGGTAGGTGGAGGCGTGGGCTTGAGAAGAGCCCACGAGATGTTGTGGAGAGGTCTTGATTGGGTGTATGCGCCTTCGCCATGTCAATACAGCGGTGTTTCACTCTATAGCGTTACGAGTTATGCCTTTTTCTGGAAGGTGCCGAGAGAAGGCGTATGCGGGAAAATGGCCCAACACTTGATCCCTGTCGGAGTCATGAGCTACAGCTATCTGGATTTTGCCTACGAACTGCGCACCCCCAAACCACTGAAAATGTCATCCGGCCAATACACCGGGTCGCTGACCTATAGCGTTGGACCGGGGCAGGACATTGACCTGGGCGATGTCATGATTCCGAATGACTCGGCGCTCACTCTCAACTTCAAACTCGACGTCGAGCACACCCTCCAGGTGGATGTCCCCCCCCGGCGGCAACCGCGTCGAGCTGGTCCCCCAGGAAGGCTGGCAATCCTGGCTGAACAGCGGGCGCAAACCGACCCGGCTGTTTCGCGACCAGCGTTTCCATATATCGGCGTCTTCACGTTTCAAGATGGGGCTTGAATGCCAGTACATCAGCGGCAATACCTGCGCAGTCTCTGAAACCGGTAGCGGTCATCAAGTGCCGGTGAATGTCAGCGTGACCTTGCCTGAGGGCTTGACCGACGGCGCCAATCAACCGGTCAACCGCCGGCCTCTGCTGCTCGACGGCAGCGGCACCGAACTGTTCCAACCGGGTTACTACGTGGATCGCAAGTCAGCGATGTTGCATTTCGAAGTGGGCAGCAATGGTGTCGAGCAGATGCTCGATCACGGCGCAAAGGCCTACACCGGCAATGTCACGGTGATTTGGGATTCGGAAGTTTAAAAGGAATTGCTCTACTCAGGACGCCGAAGGGATATGGAGTTTTATTCGATGTGACGTGGACCTGCGGGTGAGGTTCAACAATGTGCGCCTGGACGGTGTGCCGCAGGAAGTGGTGGACGATGCCTCGTCCACGCCAGGTACTCAGGCAGAGATGCTCATTCGTGCTGAATCTATGTCTGTCGATCGCTACCCAGCGGCGACTTCACCGTGATCTTCGATGCGATGCCCCGTGCGTACGTCATTGGTGTGCCACCAACGGCTTGCACTGGGTATGACTGCCCGGTTGTAAATAGGCCGACAGGAACGGTGCCATGCCCTTGAGCACCTGCACGGGCAACGCCGAGGTGAACTTGAAGTTCTGCGCCGAGGCCCCTGGGACGTAGGCGGTGAGCGTGCCGAAATGATTGTCGCCGATGAAGAACACGAATGTGGCGGTGCGGTTGATCGACTTTGAGCTGATGACCCGTCCGCCGGCACCGATGGCTTCGATACGGTTATCGCCGGTGCCGGTTTTGCCGCCCATCGCCAGTGGTGTGCCGTCAGCCTGCAGGAAACTACCGGCTACCCGTTTCGCGGTGCCGGCATCGACCACCTGGGACAACGCACCGCGCAACGACTGGGCCACTTCTACCGGCATCACCTGCTTGCCGTTTTCCGGGTTGCTGAGCAGCCGTGTTTCATAAGGCGTATCGACCGCAAACTGCAGGCTGTCAACGCGCAGCACGGGGCGACGGATGCCATCATTGAGGATCGTACCGACCAGTTCCGCCAGGGCGGCGGGACGGTCGCCGGAGCTGCCGATAGCGGTGGCCAACGAAGGCACCAAATGATCGAACGGATAGCCGACTTGCTGCCAGCGCTGATGAATGTCCAGGAACGCTTCGATTTCCAGCATGGTGCGGATGCGGCTGTCCCGGGCGCTCTTGTGCCGGCTCTTGAACAACCAGCTATAGACCTCCTGGCGCTCGAACCGGCTGGCTTTGACGATCTGGCTGAACTTGGCATCTGGATTGTTCAGCAGATAGCCCACCAGCCATAGGTCCAGCGGATGGACTTTGGCGATAAAACCCTGGTCGGGCAGGTCATAGTTGCCCGGGCCGTAGCGGTGGTAAAGCCGTTCCAGGCGTTCGTCGGTGAGCTTTTTAGCGCTCTTGGCCGACTTGAGGTGCGAACGCACAAAGTGATTGAAGCTCTCCTGGCTGTCGCCGGGAAAGAAGTAGCGGTGTACGGCGGCCAGGCGGATCGACGTGGGGCGCATGCCGTCGAGGAACGTTTCGAGACGCTGGCCTGTGTCCTTTTTCCGGTACTTCTTCCAGAACCTGAGCAGGAACGTTGTGCCTTCGCGGTCAGCAAACTGCGCCAGGTACTCCTGGCGGCGCGGATTCTTGTCGTCCTTGAGCAGCTCCGAGCTGCTGTTGGGACCCGCATACGTGGCGTAGCGCACCAGGTCACGCATCAGGCGAATGAACGGCAGGTTGATCGACTCGCGCAGGGCGTCCCGCAAGGTGGGGTTGCGGCCGTTATCTTCTCTACGGAAATTATTGAAGGTGTGCCGCCCGCCGCCGGTGAAAAACGCCTCGCCGGGGCTGGCCGAATAAGTGCGATCCAACGCCGCCTCAAGCATGCTCGGCAGGTTGCGATCGTTGTGCTGGATCAGGTAATCGATGGCCCAGCGGGAGAGGCGGTCCTGCTCGTCGATCTCGGTTTTTTTCAATGTTGTCGGGGACTCGTGGGCATAACGTTCGTGCAGTTCGGCGATGATCTGCAGGTAGGTGGTGAGCACCCGTAGCTTGGCGGTGGAGCCCAGTTCCAGTTTGCTGCCTTCGTTGATATCGAAGGGTTGGTCGGTGCTGTCGGTTTGCACGCGCACGCGCGACCCGTCCGGGGTCAGCTCCAGCAGGGTGAAGCTGTAACGCACCTGGGCGGTGCTGGTAGGCGTCAGAAGACGTTCGCCCATCAGGCCGATTTCGGCAGCGAACGCAGGGTCCGCCAAGCGCTTGAGGTAATCGGTAGCCTGGGTCTGCAAGTCGTTTTGCAAGGTGCTGGTGGCGGAGAGGTCCAGGCGATCGAGGTCGTAATACGAGCGGTTGAGCAGCGTGGCAAGGCGATTGCGGGCGGCGCTGATGCCTTTGTTGATTTCGCTGGGCTGGAAGGTGGGTTGCTGCACCCAGTCACGGTAACTGACTTTGCTCGCCAGGGTCGCCTGGGCCAGCGAGGCATCGATCACGCCATTGTGTGCCAGCAGCCGGACGTGGCTGTCGGTCAGGCGCGCCAGTTCGTCATGGCCCTTGGACAGGTAATAGGATGGACGGCGCTGGGCGATCATCAACGACAGCATCTCTCGCAGGGCCAGGCCTTTTTCCGCGAGGCTGCCTGGGTCCGTCGCGTTACCGGACAAACGTTCGTTGGCACGCTTGAAATCGGCGCCATACCATACCCGCAAACCTTCAGCCATGCCGTGGACTTCACCATGCCCTGGCACGGCAGAGAGCGGCACGCTGTTGAGGTAATCACGGATGACGTTCTGCCGCGCCTCAAGGGTCTGTGGGCCTGTCTGATAGGCACGCACACTGGCGGAAATCATCTGGCGGATTTTCTCCGCCCCCGACCCGGTGAGGCCATCGTCGGAGTGGCGATATTTTTCCAGCTGCGTCGCCAATGTACTGCCCCCGGCGGACTGCCCCGGCAAACTCAGGAGCTTGGCCACCTGGGACCACGCCGCCATACCGAAGCGAGGCCAGTCCACTGCCGGGTTGGCCTGGGGTTGCTTGGGGTCGAGCAAAAAGCGGTTCTCGATGAACAGCAGGCTCTGCACCACCACGGGGGGGATTGCCTCGAAGCTTGCGTACAGTTGCTGCGGATACTTGAACTGGTACAACGACGCGCCGCGGCAATCGGTGATCGTCAGGCCGGTCTGGGGCTTTTCCGCGTAGGGGGCAAACAGGCCCTTGTCGACGTAGTTCATCAAGGCTGGGGAGAAACGAGCCTGGGCCTCAATCACGTAATTGCGCTTGAGCAATCGAGGCAGAAATTCACCCAGCGAGCTATAGCCCAATCGCCGGTCGAACGGGCCCCCCCCGGGGTAGACGATGGCGTCGCTGGGGCCCGGTTGCACCGAATAGGTCAGAGACGCGGCGTACCGGCTGATCTCTCGGGCCTGAAACCTGGATGTGCGAATTTCCTGGGCCACCGCCAGGCCGACCACCACCACGATAATCAACAGCAACAACCAGAACGCTCGCCAGCGATGCCCTGCTCGGCGTTTTTTTGGGGGTAAAGGTGCTTCTTCCATACGTTCAGTCGGGCCCACAGGTTTACTCGAATCGGTTTGCCATAACGCGCCCATAGTCGACTGATCCATTCACGCATTGATCGGGACTTGCTTGAAGCTTAGACGGTGGTGGCGCGGGCGGCGGGGAATTTGTGGACACCGGATGTAAGAGACGGTTGTTGTTCTCGATGGCTGGTGGGCTTTTGTGGCGAGAGAGCTTGCTCCCCGCTCGACTGCGTAGCCGTTGCAACGGCTGCATGGCTGAGCAGTATTCCAAAGCTGAAAAGCCCGGGGCGGCGGTCGCGCCCAAGAACCCCGTGCTAGAGCCATCGACATGTCCACAGGCATGACGCTGCACCCTCCCTGTGCAATACTCGACGCCGTTTATGAATTGGCTGTAAGCCAGGCAATACGTCTCCATAAGGACGTATTTTTATGAGGTTTATCCCTGATTTCTCCCGGTTTTACAGTGAAACTCTCTGCCTCTGGCTTTTTATACTGCACGGCCCGCTGATCCTGCGGCTTTTTTTCTCCAGGACGGTCTGTCCATAAAGCAGACCTGGTTTCGGCAAGGTGGCAGGCCTATCGGTTTGCGGCTTTGGAGACTCGGTGGTCAATCCAATAACAAAACGAGGTTGTATCCCTATGCCTGTCGGCAATCATTCGCCCCATGGCGAGACCACCCAGGGTGGTCCGCTCAAACGTGAACTCGGTGAGCGGCATATCCGCCTGATGGCGCTCGGCGCCTGCATCGGTGTCGGGTTGTTCCTCGGTTCGGCCAAAGCCATTGAAATGGCCGGTCCGGCGATCATGCTGTCCTACATCATTGGCGGCCTGGCGATCCTGGTGATCATGCGCGCTCTCGGCGAAATGGCCGTGCATAACCCGGTGGCCGGTTCGTTCAGCCGCTATGCCCAAGACTACCTCGGCCCATTGGCAGGCTTTCTGACGGGCTGGAACTATTGGTTCCTGTGGCTGGTGACCTGCGTGGCGGAAATTACCGCGGTGGCGGTGTACATGGGCATCTGGTTCCCTGATGTACCCCGCTGGATCTGGGCCCTGGCGGCGTTGGTCAGCATGGGGTCGATCAACCTGATCGCGGTCAAGGCTTTCGGTGAGTTCGAATTCTGGTTCGCCCTGATCAAGATCGTGACCATCATCGCCATGGTCATCGGTGGTGTTGGCATCATCGCCTTCGGGTTCGGCAACGACGGCGTGGCCCTGGGCATTTCCAACCTCTGGACCCACGGCGGCTTCATGCCCAATGGCGTGCAAGGTGTGTTGATGTCGCTGCAAATGGTGATGTTCGCGTACCTGGGCGTAGAGATGATCGGCCTGACGGCCGGTGAGGCGAAGAACCCGCAGAAAACCATCCCCAACGCCATCGGCTCGGTGTTCTGGCGAATCCTGCTGTTCTACGTTGGCGCGTTGTTCGTGATCCTGTCGATCTACCCGTGGAACGAGATCGGCACCCAAGGCAGCCCGTTCGTGATGACCTTCGAGCGCCTGGGCATCAAGACCGCTGCCGGCATCATCAATTTCGTGGTGATCACCGCCGCGCTGTCCTCCTGCAACGGCGGGATCTTCAGCACCGGGCGGATGCTCTACAGCCTGGCGCAGAACGGCCAGGCCCCGGCCGGTTTCGCCAAGACCTCGGCCAACGGCGTGCCACGTCGCGCCTTGCTGCTGTCCATCGCCGCATTGCTGCTGGGTGTGCTGCTCAACTACCTGGTGCCGGAGAAAGTCTTCGTCTGGGTGACGTCCATTGCCACGTTCGGCGCGATCTGGACCTGGGTGATGATCCTGCTGGCCCAGCTCAAGTTCCGCAAAGGCTTGAGCGCTTCCGAGCGCGCGGCGTTGAAGTACCGCATGTGGCTGTACCCGGTCAGCTCGTATCTGGCGCTGGCATTCTTGGTATTGGTCGTGGGCCTGATGGCGTACTTCCCGGATACGCGCGTGGCGCTGTACGTCGGCCCGGCGTTCCTGGTGCTGCTGACGGTGTTGTTCTACACCTTCAAATTGCAACCCTCCGGCGACGTAGCGGGGCCGGTGCGTTCAGTTTCGTAAAGTGATAGCGCTGTAAAACAAGAGCCTCGGTCGGAAATGACCGGGGCTTTTTTGTAGGGTTGATCCTGACCGTTCGTCGGAATCGGTGTTCGGCCTGTAAGTTCTGACAGTAGATCCGCGCAACACCGTGGCCTAGCTTGAAAGCCCGCCAACTGGCAAATGGTAAATGGCAAGGGAGGCACGATGAAGGGTTTCTCTGCGTTGATGGTGATCGCACTGGTCAATGGGCTGATCCATTGTCAGGTTTTTTTCTTGCTCAATGACGCTGTCGGATTGACCCAGGCCGATAGCAGCCTCGCGGCGTTTTGCGTGGCGGCCGTGTTTTCGTTTTATGTGAACGCGCTTTACATCTTCGAGCCGGGGGAGTCATGGCGCGGTTATCTCTTGTTCAATTGCGCGATAGGCGCCGTAAGCTATGGAATCGGCTCGATTGGCGATGGCCTGGATTTGCCTGGATGGGTGACGGTGGCTTCGTACTTCTTGTTGAGCCTGCTGATGGGTTACAGCTTTTACCGGTTTAAGTTACTTCATGGTCACCATCGAGTATGAGCGCTCCGCAGCAAGCGTTGCAGTCGACCACAAAAAGGCCTGAGGCTTCGATTCCTTTCGTGGTCGATCTGGACGGAACGCTCCTCAAGTCCGATGCTCTTTTTGAGTGCGCAATGGCTTTTGTCCGTAGCCAACCGTGGAGATGTTTGACACTGCTTGGTTGGCTTATCCAAGGCAAGGCCTATCTGAAGAAGCAGCTGGCTCAGTCAACCTATATCGATGTCAGCCTGTTGCCTTACAACCCTGACGTCTTAGGGGAACTCTGAAAAAGACTTCCTGATTTGGCAAGATCACCGGACACCAGTCGCCGAGCTTTTCGATGATGAAACAGATGACCTTCGCCGACGCCGAGTACGCAGGCAAACGCAAGCAGACCCGTAAGGAGTTGTTCCTGATCGAGATGGATCAGGTAGTGCCCTGGAAGGGCTTGATTGCCTTGATCGAGCCGCACTATCCGAAGGGCGAAGGTGGTCGTCCGGCCTATCCACTGATGTCGATGCTGCGCGTGCATCTGATGCAAAACTGGTTCGGCTACAGTGATCCGGCGATGGAAGAAGCACTGTATGAGACGACCATCCTGCGTCAGTTTTCCGGTCTGAGCCTGGAGCGAATTCCGGACGAAACCACCATTCTCAATTTCCGTCGGCTGCTGGAAAAAAACGAGCTGGCGAACGGAATTCTCAGTGTGATCAATGGTTATCTGGGCGATCGTGGTCTGTCGTTGCGTCAAGGGACCATCGTCGATGCCACGCTGATTCATGCGCCCAGTTCTACCAAGAACAAAGA
>NZ_CAXAPD010000045.1:0-28755 GCF_963970515.1 Pseudomonas sp. RL_5y_Pfl2_73
CCAGCACATCCGGGCCGACGCCGTGAGTGATCAACTGACGGGCGCGGCGGTTGGCCTGGGCGTTGAGTTCGCCGTAGGTCAGGGTTTGGGCGTTGCAACGCAAAGCGATGGCGTCGGGACGCGAACGCGCCTGTTCGGCGATGCGCTGATGCAGGCAGGCCTCGCCCGGGAAACTGCGCGGGGCCGGGTTCCATTGGGTGATGTGTTGCTGTTGCAAGGTGGCCGTCAGCAACGGCAGTTCAGCGATGCGTTGCTGGGGATTGGCAACGATGCCGCGCAACAGGTTCAGCCAGTGCTCGGCCAGGCGCTGCACGGTGCTGGCGTCGAACAGGTCGGTGGCGTAGCTCAGGGATGCGGCCAGTTCACCGTGGGTCTCATGGGTGTCGAGGGTCAGGTCGAACTGGGCGGTATGGGAGCTCCAGTCGAGACTCTCGACCTGCAACCCAGGCAATTGCAGCGCCTGGGCCGCGCCGCCGCTCTGGTGGTTGAACATCACCTGGAACAGCGGGCTGTGGCTCGCCTGCCGCTGGGGTGCCAGTGCCTGCACCAACTGCTCAAACGGCAGGTCTTGATGGGCTTGTGCCCCCAGCGAAGCCTGTTTGACCTGCGCCAGCAATTGCTCGAAAGGCAAATCGCCCCGCACCTGGGCATTAAGCACTTGGGTGTTGACGAAAAAGCCGATCAGGCCTTCGGTTTCCGGGCGATTACGGTTGGCGACCGGCACGCCGACGCGGATGTCCGACTGGCCGCTGTAGCGGTGCAACAAGGCCTGGAACGACGCCAGCAAGACCATGAACAGCGTCGAGGCTTCGCGCTGGGCCAGTTGCTTCAAGCCCTGGGTCAGCCCGGCGTCAACGCTCAGATCCAGGCGGGCGCCGCGATGACTCTGCACCGCCGGGCGCGGCCGGTCCGTTGGCAACGGCAGGACTTCGCCGACATCGCCCAGCCGTTCGGTCCAATAGGCCAGTTGCCGCTCCAGTTCGCCGGTCTCCATCCATTTGCGCTGCCAGATCGCATAGTCGGCGTATTGGATCGGCAAAGGCGCCAGGGTCGGCGCTTGGCCGCTGCGGTGGGCGGCGTAGAGCTGGACCAGGTCATTGACCATGATTTGCGCCGACGCACCGTCGCAGATGATGTGGTGCTGGGTCAGCACCAGCACATGGTCGTGCGCAGCGAGTTGCAGCAGCTTGACCCGCAGCAGCGGCCCCTGTTGCAGGTCGAACAATCCAGCGATTTCATCATCGATCAGGGCTTTGAGCGCAGCCTCATCCGCTGGCCCCGACACCACCTTGGGCTCGATCGCCAGGCTCAAGTGGGCCTGCACCACTTGTTGGGGGCCTTGCGGGCTGTCGATGAATACGGTGCGCAGCACGTCATGACGGGCCAGCAAGGCGTCGAAGCTGCGTTGCAGCGCCGGCAGGTCGAGGGCGCCGCGCAAGCGCAGCGCCGTGGGCACGTGGTAGGCCGCGCTGTGGCGGTCCAGTTGCCAGAGGAACCACTGGCGTTCCTGGGCGTAGGACAGGTCGAGCGTCGCGAACTCGTCGCGCATCGCCGGGATCGGCAACGTCGCCAGGCTCATGTTCTTGCTGTGCAGCTTGTGCAGGAACGCTTGCCGTTGGGCGAGCGGTAAACGGATGAATCGCTGAACCAGAGACAGGTTATCGAGCTGAGTCATTCAAAGGGTCTCCAGGTCTGCCAGGAAATCATGCATCTCACTCAGGTCGTCGCTGGAGTGAGGGGTCAGGTGGGCCGCCAGGTGGGCGGCGTAGTCGGCCAGGGACGTGGTGCTGAACAGCAAGTCCAGGGGCACCGCGGCGCCTTGCTGCATTTGCAGGCGCGCCGTCGCTTGCGTCGCCAGCAGGGAATGCCCACCCAGTTCAAAGAAGTTGTCGTCGCGCCCTACTCGCTCGAGCTTGAGCACGTCTTGCCAGATGCCGGCGATGCCCTGCTCCAGCGCGCCCTCGGGCGCCACGTAGGCACGCAGCAGTTGCTGGGCGTCCGGCAACGGCAAGGCCTTGCGGTCGAGCTTGCCGTTGGGGGTCAGCGGGAAGCGTTCGAGCAACAGCCAGTGCGCCGGCATCATGTAGTCGGGCAGCAACGGCGCGAGCTGGGCCTTGAGGGCTTCGCGCAGGGCCGCCGGTTCCGCTGTCTCTGGATGGGCAGCGATCAGGTACGCCACCAACTGCAGGCCGCCCGGCCCTTGCTGTGGCACCACCACCGCTTCGCGGATCGACGCCTGGGCCAGCAGACAGGCTTCGATTTCCCCCAGCTCAATGCGGAAGCCGCGGATCTTCACCTGATGGTCGACCCGGCCGATGTACTCGATCACGCCGTCGCCACGCTGGCGCGCCAGGTCACCGGTGCGGTACACCCGTGCGCCGTTGCCGAACGGATCCGGCAGGAATCGCTCGGCGGTAAGCGCCGCCCGCGCGTGGTAACCCCGGGCCAGGCCGTCGCCGCCAATCAGCAGTTCGCCGATCAACCCGACCGGGTTCGGCGCGAAGTGATCGCCGACGATGTACAGCGCGGTGTTGGCAATCGGCCGGCCGAGGTACGGCAGGCGCTGCTCGGCGGTCAAGCGGTAGGCCGCCGACCAGATGGTGGTTTCGGTCGGGCCATACAGGTTCCAGACTTCACCGGCGACATCGAGCAGCCGCTCGGCCAGGTCCTCGGCCAACGCCTCGCCACCGCACAGGCATTTACGCCCGGCCAGCAAGGCGGACGCTGGATGGTCGAGCAGCATGCGCCAGGTCGATGGCGTGGCCTGAACCACGCTGACCTGATGCTTATCGATGGTTTTGAGCAGCGCTTCGGGGTCGTGGGCGCTCTGCTTGTCCACCAGCACCACGCAGGCACCGCTCAACAGCGCGCCGTAGAGTTCCAGGCCGAAGATGTCGAACGAGAACGTGGTCAGCGACAACACCCGATCAATGGCGGCGATACCCGGTTCGCGGGCCATGCTGGTGACGAAATTCACCAGTGCCCCGTGCCGCACCATCACGCCTTTGGGTTTGCCGGTGGAACCCGAGGTGTAGATGGCGTAGGCCAAGTGCTCCTCATCCAGGCGCGTCGCCGGCGCCTCGCAGGCATAACCGTCGAGCCAGTCACCCTCCTGATCCAACACCAGCGTGTTAACGCAAACTCCTGTGGGAGCGAGCCTGCTCGCGATAGCCTCGGCACACCCACCATCACCATTGACTGAACCACCGCCATCGCGATCAGGCTCGCTCCCACAGAGTGCCGCGAATTGGTTGAGCTGCGAACTTTGGGTCAGCAGCAGTTCGATGCCGCTGTCTTCGATCATGTGCGCCAGCCGGTCGGCCGGGTATTGCGGGTCGAGCGGCACATAGGCGCCACCGGCCTTGAGGATGGCCAGCAAGGCGACAATCATCTCCACGCCACGCTCCAGCGCGACCCCAACCAATCGATCGGGCCCCACGCCTTGTTCAATCAAGCGATGGGCCAGGCGGTTGGCCCGAACGTTGAGCTCGGCATAGCTCAGCGCCTGTTCAGCGAACACCAGCGCGGTGGCATCCGGCGTTTGGCGGGCCTGGGCCTCGAACAACCAATGGACACAACGCACCTGTGGATAATCGGCCGCTGTGGCGTTCCAGCCTTGCACGTGCTGGCGGGCTTCATCGTCGTCGAGCAAGCTCAGTTCACCTAAGGGCCGTTGGGTACCGTCGGTCATTTGCAGCAGCAAGCGCCGCAGATACACACCGATCTGCTCGACCGAGGCCGGGGCGAAACTGGCGCACTGGTAGCTGAACTGGACCGCCAGCTCGGCACCGAGGCTGACCAGCAGGGTCAGCGGGTAGTGGGTCTGTTCCAGGTTATCCACGGCACCGAAACGCAAGCCTTCGGGCGCACCGTGCTCCAGGGCTTCGGAAATCGGGTAGTTCTCGAACACCAGGATGTTGTCGAACAACGCTTCGCCGCCCAGCCCGGCCCATCGCTGGATGTCGAACAGCGCCGTGTGCTCGAACTCGCGCAAGGCCAGGTTCTGCGCCTGGACGCTGTGCAGCCAGTCGCTCAGCGCCTGTTCCGGACGCGGACTGGCAATGACCGGCAAGGTATTGATGAACAGGCCGATCTGGCCCTCGACACCCACCAGGTCCGCCGGCCGTCCCGCCACCGTCGCGCCGAACGCCACACTGGCCTTGCCGGTGTAGCGCTGCAACAGCAGCAGCCAGGCCGCTTGCACCAGGGTGTTGACGGTGACTTTAGATTCGCGGGAAAACTCGGCCAGGCGTTGGGTCTGCTGTGCATCCAACTGCATGTGGTGATGGCCGTACAGCTTCGCCGAGACGTCCTGCGCCGGGCGCGCAAACACCTGGGCCAGACGCACCGGCTCATCCAGTGTGCGTAATTGCTGCGTCCAAAACCCTTCGCCGAGGCTCGCGTCCTGGCGCTGCTGCCAGGCGATGTAATCGCGATAACGACCAGCCGGACGTGCTACCGCGTCGCCACGGTAGTGCTGCAACACTTCGCCGAGCAACTGCGCGCTGCTCCAACCGTCCATCAGGATGTGATGGTTGGTGTAGATCAGGTGATGCCGATCCGTGCCAGTGCGCACCAGCACCAGGCGCATCAGCGGTGCCTGGGTCAGGTCCACGCCTTGGGCTCGTTCTTCATCGGCGAGGGCTTGCAAGGCGCCTTCCATCTCCGTCCGCCCGTTCCAGTCGAGCACACGGAACGGCACCTCGGCCTGACGCTGGACGATTTGCACTGGCTGCTCCAGGTCGCCCTGCCAGAAGAAGCCGCTGCGCAGGATGTCATGGGCATCGACCACGGCTTGCCAGGCCGCGCGGAAATGCTGCGGATCGACGCCTTCGACGTCGAGGCGCATCTGGTTGATGTAGTCGCCGCCCTGCCCGAGCAGGGAGTGAAACAGCATGCCCTGCTGCATCGGCGACAACGGGTAGAGGTCGTCGATGGCCTGGGGGGCTTGGACCAATGTGTCCAGTTGTGCCTGGGTCAGCCGCGCCAGAGGGAAATCCGACGGCGTCACGCCACCACTGTGGCTGTCGCAGCAATGGGCGATGAGCGCAGTGAGCTCTTGCACGTAGTCATCGGCCAGGCGCTGGATGGTCGCGGTATTGAACAGGTCGCCGCTGAAGGTCCAGCTCAAGTCCAGCTCGCCGCCGAACACTTGGCCGTCAAGGGCCAGCGGGCTGCCCAGCGGACCTTGCAGGTTCACTTCCTCGCCCCCGCGCTCTGTGGTCGGCACGAACAAGGCATCGGCGGCGTCATCGAAACTGCCGTCGAACTGGCCGAGGTAATTGAAGGTCAGTTGCGGTTTCGCCAAGGCCTGCAGGGTTTCACGCGCAAGGTCATCGCCCAGGTGCGCCAAGGCCCCGAAGCCAATGCCCTTGTTGGGAATGGCGCGCAGTTGTTCCTTGATCTGCTTCAGAGAGGCGCCAATATCATCGGCGACCGGCGTCAAGCGGGCCGGGAACAGGCTGGTGAACCAGCCGACCGTGCGGGTCAGGTCGATGTGCTCGAACAGCTCTTCACGGCCGTGGCCTTCGAGCTGCACCCACACACTGTCATCGCCGGTCCAGCGCACCATCACCCGCGCCAGTGCCGTCAACAGCAGGTCGTTGACCTGGGTGCGATAGGCCGCCGGGGCTTGCTGCAACAGTTGCCGGGTGAGGTTTTTGTCCAGTGCCGTGCGAATCGTCACGGCTTGGCCATGTTGCTGCCCGCCCTGGCGGTTGTCCCACGGCAAGCCCGCCGGGGCGCCGTGCAACTGCTGCTGCCAAAAGCCCAGTTCGGCCTGCAAGGGTGCGCTGGCGGCATAGCCCTGCAACGCTGCCGTCCAGGCGTTGACCGCGCTGGTCTTGGCCGGCAGTTGCACCGCCGCGCCGGCGAGGGTCTGGCGATAAGCGCTTTGCAGGTCTTCGAACAGAATCCGCCAGGACACACCGTCCACCACCAGGTGATGGACAATCAGCAACAGCCGCTGCGTGCCATCGGCGAGGTTCGCCAGCAGTGCGCGGATCAGCGGCCCGCCCTCCAGTCGCAGGCTGCGCTGGGCCTGGTTGCCCAGCACTTGCAGTGCGGCAAGATCGGCGACGTCGGCTTGCCAGAGCAGCGTGTCGACGGCCTGCGCCTCGACGTCACGGTAACGCGCGGCCCAGCGTTCGCCCTGCTCGATGAAGTCCAGGCGCAAGCTGTCATGGTGCACGAGCAGTGCGCCCAAGGCCTGTTCCAGCGCCTGTGCATCCAGCGTCTGGGTCGGCTTGAGCATCACCGACTGATTCCAGTGATGGCGGTCGGGGATCGGCTGGGTGAAGAACCATTGATGAATCGGCAGCAGTGCGGTTTCGCCGGTCGCGGGTTGCTGGTCGATCAATTGCAGCGGCGCGCCCGTCTGTACCACGGCGGCCAGGGCCTCGATGGTCTGGTGCTGGAACAGGTCCTTCGGCGTGAAGTGCATACCAACCAACCGAGCACGACTGACCACCTGGATCGAGACGATGGAGTCGCCGCCCAGTTCGAAGAAGTTGTCCCGCAGGCCCACTTGCGCAAGCTTGAGCACGTCCTGCCAGATCGACACCAGTTGCTGCTCCAGCGCGCTGCGCGGGGCCACGTAGGTTTGCTGCAATTGACTGACGTCGGGCTTGGGCAGGTTCTTGCGGTCGAGCTTGCCGTTGGGGGTCAACGGCAGGCGGTCGAGCAGCAGCAGATAAGCCGGGACCATGTGTGCCGGCAGGGTCGCCTTGAGCTGGTCACGCAAGTGCTCGGCGAAATCCTGTTGCACGGTTTCATTGGCCACCACATAGGCCACCAGGCGCTTGCCGCTGCCCGCGGCGCCTTCCTGGGCCACCACCACGGCTTCACGCACGCCGTCCAGGGCTTGCAGGCTGGCTTCGACTTCACCCAGTTCGATGCGGAAACCGCGGATTTTCACTTGATTGTCGATGCGGTCCAGGTAATCGAAAGTGCCATCGGCGCGCTGGCGCACCAGGTCGCCGGTGCGGTAGAGCAAGCCGCCATTGCTGCTGAACGGGTCGGCGACAAAACGCTCGGCCGTCAGGCCCGGACGGTTCAGGTAACCCCGCGCCAGGCCGCTGCCGCCCAGGTACAGTTCGCCAGCCATGCCCTGGGGCAGCAGGTTCAAGTCAGCGTCGAGCACGTAGGCACTGCGGTCGCCGATGCGGCTGCCGATGGGCGCATAGGCGACGCCGCACGCTACATCGCGGCCGGCCTTCCAGATCAGCGGGGTGACCACGGTTTCGGTCGGACCATAGCCGTTGATGATGTAGTCCGGATCAAGGGCGCGTTTGACCCGTTCGAAGCTGGCGTTAGGCACCGCATCGCCGCCGAAGCAGTAGATGCGCACCTTCGGCGGGTTGCCCTCGCGCTCAGCGTGCTCGGCCAGTTGTTGCAGGTACACCGGTGGGAAGGCCACCACTGTCACGCCGTGCTCGCGCATGGCGTTGTAGGTCTGTTCCGGGGTCCACAGGCTGTCATCACGAATCAGCAGCGAAGCACCGTGGGTCAGGCTGGTGAGCCAGCGTTCATGGGCACCGTCGAAGGCGAAGGACATGAAATGGAATTCGCAATCGCTGTCGCGCATTTCATAGCGCTCACCGATGGCCTGGCAGTGCATCGCCAGCGGACCGTGGGCCACGCTCACGCCTTTGGGGTTGCCGGTGGAACCGGAGGTGTAGATCACGTAGGCGAGGTTCTGCGGATCGACGGTGACCGAAGGTGCATTGGCCGATTGCAAGTTCAGGTCCAGGTGATCAAGTTCCAGCACCTGATCGGCGCCTTCCAGCGGCAGTTGCGCCGACACCCGGGAGTCGGTGAGCAACAGCGCCAGCCCGGAATCCTCGATCAGGTAGGCCAGGCGTTCCCGTGGGTAGCTGGTGTCCAGCGGCACATAGGCCGCGCCGGCCTTGAGCACCGCCAGCAGTGCGACGATCACCCCCTCACTGCGCGGCAGGGCCACGCCAACGCGGGTTTCCGGCCCCACGCCACGGGCAATCAGGGCGTGCGCCAACTGGTTGGCCCGCCGGTCGATCTCGCCATAGCTGAAGCGCTGGCCATCGAAGATCACCGCCGTAGCGTTCGACTTGTGCGCGGCCAGATGGGCGATGCGCTGATGCACGGCCATGTCGGTCGGGTAGGGCCGCGAGTGGTTGGCAGCCTGTTGCGCCCTGTGCTCCTCGTCATCGGCCAGGGCAATCTCGCCGAGGCGACGCTCGGCGGATTCGGCAAACCGCTCCAGCAAGAGCAGCAGTTGCCCACTCAGGCGCTCAATGGTTGCAACGCTGAAATGCGCCTGGTCGAAACTCATGTGCAGCGCCAGCGTCTCACCCAAGGTCACGCCCAGGGTCAGCGGGTAGTGAGTCTGATCCTGGTTGGCGACTTCGCCGAACACCACGCCTTGGGCGGTGCCGTGTTGCAATGCCGCGGAAATCGGGAAGTTCTCGAACACCAACAGGCTGTCGAACAGCGCTCCCCCGCCCTGCCCGGCCCAGCGCTGGATGCTTGCCAGCGGTGTGTGCTCGAACTCGCGCAGGCTCAGGTTCTGCGCCTGTACGGCGGCCAGCCAGGCCGCGACGGTCTGGTCCGGACGCGAGCTGGCGATCACCGGCAAGGTGTTGATGAACAGGCCGACCTGTTGTTCGATGCCAACCAGCTCCGCCGGTCGCCCGGCCACGGTGGTGCCAAACGCCACGCAGTCGCTGCCGGTGTAGCGCTGCAACAGCAGCAGCCAAGCCGCTTGCACCAGGGTGTTGAGGGTGACTTTCTGCTGGCGGGCGAACGCGTTGAGACGGCCCGTACCCGACGCATCCAAGTGGTAATGCCGGAGCGTATGACCGCTTTCGCTGCGTATTTCGCCACTCGCCGCAGCGGCGTTCGCCAGTACAGTCGGCTCCTGGAGATCGGCCAGTTGTGCCCGCCAGAACGTTTCGCTGAGCGCGGCGTCCTGGCGCTGCAACCATTGGATGTAATCGGCATAGCGGCTGACCGGGCGCGGCGGCTGTTGACCGGCATAACGTTGCAGCACTTCACCGAGCATCTGCGCGCTGCTCCAGCCATCCATCAGGATATGGTGGTTGGTGAAGATCAGGTGATGACGCTCATCGCTCAGTTGAATCAGCGTGACCCGCAGCAGTCCGGCCTGGGTCAGGTCGAACCCCTTGGCCAGGTCAGCGGCAATGAAATCCTTGAGGGTCAAGACGATGTCATGGCGTTCGCGCCAATCGAGCACGGTGTAGGGCAGCGCCAGACGACGGTGGATGATCTGCAACTGTTGCTGCAATTCGCCCTGCCAGATGAAGCCGCTGCGCAGGATCTCATGGGCGTCCAGGGTCGCCTGCCACGCCGCGCGGAAACGCTCGGGGTCCAGGCCATCGACATCCACGCACAACTGGTTGATGTAGGCACCGGTGCCCTGCTCGTACAGGGTATGAAACAGCATGCCTTGTTGCATCGGCGACAGTGGATAAATGTCTTCGATGGCGGCAGCGGGCACTGGGATCGCGTCCAACTGCGCCTGGGTGATGCGCGCCAGCGGGAAGTCCGACGGCGTGGTGCCCATGGAGGCGGCCGAGCAGCAATGGCCGATCAGCGCTTCCAGTTCACGGGCATAGTCATCGGCCAGACGGGCGATGGTCGCCTCGTTGAATTGCTCATGGCTGAACGTCCAACGCAAGTCGAGCTCGCCGTCGTAGACCTGGCCTTCGACACTCAGCCAGTTATCCAATGGCGCATCAAGGCTCTGCTCGGACCCGGCGCTTTCGCCCGCCGGGCTGAACAGCGCCCCCTCCCGGGCATCGAAACTGCTGTCGAACTGGCCGAGGTAATTGAAGGTGATGCCCGGCGATGGCAAGGCCTTGAGACAGGCTTGCGCCGCATCGTCGCCGAGGTAGCGCAGCACTCCGAAACCGATGCCCTTGTTCGGGATCGCCCGCAGTTGCTCCTTGATCTGCTTGATCGCGGCGCCCACGCCATCGGCCGGGGTCAAGCGCACCGGGAACAGACTGGTAAACCAGCCGACCGTACGGGTCAGGTCGACGCCTTTGAACAACTCTTCGCGGCCATGGCCTTCGAGCTGGATCAAGGTGTCGGCGTGGCCGGTCCAGCGACAGATCACCCGCGCCAGGGCGGTCAACAGCAGGTCGTTGACCTGGGTGCGGTACGCCGCGGGTGCCTGTTGCAGCAGCTGCTGGGTGAGGGTTTTGTCGAGACGGCTGTGCAGCACTTTGGCGTAACGGCTTTGCCGGCTGCCTTGGGGGTTATCCCACGGCAGATCCACTCCCGCGCCTTGCAGTTGTTGCAGCCAGAACGTCAGTTCGGCCTGAACGTTTTCAGTGCTGGCGTAGGCCTGCAGATGTTCGCCCCAGGCCTTGTAGGCGCTGGTCTTGGCCGGCAGCTTGATGACGGCGCCGACGCTGGCCTGTTGATAAGCCCGTTGCAGATCTTCCAGCAGGATGCGCCACGACACACCGTCCACGGCCAGGTGGTGCACGGCCAATAACAGACGCTGGCTGCCATCGGCCATGCTCGCCAGCACCGCACGCAGCAGCGGGCCATTGTGCAGGTCGAGGCTGCACTGAGCCTTGGCACACAGGTCTTGCAGCTCAGCGGCGCTCAGGTTGTCCGCTGTCCACAGCAGTTCAGGGTCGACCACCATCGGTGCCCCCTCGGCCCGCCAGCCCACGGGGGTTTCGACGAAGCGCGAACGCAAGGCATCGTGATGCGCCAACACTGCGTTGAGGGCCTGCAGCAGCGCTGGTGCCCGCAACGGTAGATGGCTGCGCAACAAGACGGCTTGGTTCCAGTGGTGACGCTGGGCAATGGCATCCTCGAAAAACACCTGCTGGATGGGCAGCAACGGCAGCTCGCCGCTGACCGGCCCCTGATCGATCGGCAGCCCGCTGCCGCCCTGTTGCGCGACGCTCGCCAGGCCTTGCACGGTTTGATGCTGGAACAGGTCACGGGGGGTGAAATGGATCCCGGCCTGCCGCGAGCGGCTGACCACCTGGATCGAGATGATCGAGTCGCCACCCAGCTCGAAAAAGTTGTCGGTCAAGCCAACCTGTTCAAGCTTGAGCACGTCCTGCCAGATGGCCGCGATGCCTCGCTCCAGTTCGCTGCGGGGGGCGATATAGGCCTGCTGCAGCTGGCTGGCATCCGCTGACGGCAAGGCCTTGCGGTCGAGCTTACCGTTGGGACTCAGCGGCAATTGCGCAAGGAACACCAACTGGGTCGGCACCATGTAGTCCGGCAGGTGCTCCTTGAGTTGCGCTTTGAGGGTTTCCCGCGCCGCACCCTGTTCATCAGCCGAAGCCGACACCAGCGATGCATCCTTGGGCACCACATAACCCACCAGTTGCAGGCTGCTGCCCCCCTGCACCGCCAGTACGACGGCTTCGCTGACCGCCGCCAGTTCCAACAAGCGTGCTTCGACCTCGCCCAGCTCGATGCGCAAGCCGCGGATCTTCACTTGATGGTCAACGCGGCCCACGTATTCGATTTCGCCCAAGGCATTGAAGCGTGCCAAGTCACCGGTGCGATACAGGCGCGCACCGCTAGCGGAGAACGGATCGGGGATGAAACGTTCGGCGGTCAAGGCCGGGCGCTGAAAGTAGCCACGCGCCAGCAGCTCGCCGCCAATCAGCAGCTCACCGGTCACCCCCACCGGCGTGGGCGCCAGGTGCGCATCGAGCAGATAGGTATGCCGGCCTGGAAGCGGTTGACCAATGGGCAGGGTCAGCGGCAGCGGCCGGCGATTGAAGACGTAGTCGCTGCAATCGAGGGTGGTGGCCGTGACCGTGGCTTCGGTCGGGCCGTAGGTGTTGAGCAGCCTGACCTGCTCCAGCCCAGCCCGACGCCAGGCCTGCACGCCTTCGGGCGGCATGGCTTCACCCCCGCTGTGCACCTGGCGCAGCGCCGCATAGTCACGCGGCCCGACAGCGGCGAACTCCTTGGCGATCATGTTCCAGTAGGCGGTGGTCAAGTCCATGACCGTGATGCCCTGCTCGACGATCTGGCGGTACAGGGTTTCGCTGTCCCATACCTCGTTGCCGCGCAGTACCACCGAGGCGCCGCAGGTCAGCGGGCCGAACAACTGCTCGCTAAAGGCATCGAAGTTGAACGTCGCGAATTGCAGCACGCAGTCGGCGCTGTTCAAGCCGTAATAGTACTGCGAGGCAAACGCATGCTTGCTCAACGCGCCATGACTGATACCGACGCCTTTCGGCCGCCCGGTCGAGCCGGAGGTGAACATGACGTAGGCCAGGCTGTCGGTCCACACCTTGCGTTGCAGGTTGCCTGGCTCAGCGCTTTCCCAGGACTCGGCCTGATCCAGGCACAGGCAACGCACGCCGTCAGGCACCGGCAGCCGTTCAAGCAAATGGCTTTGGCTCAGGAGCAAACGGCTGGCGCTGTCTTCGATCATGAATCGAAGGCGATCCACCGGGTACTGGGGGTCCAGCGGCACGTAGGCACCGCCGGCCTTGAGCACGGCAAGAATGGCCACCACCAGGTCCAGGCTCCGGTCGACGGCGATGCCCACCAGCACGTCAGGACCGACCCCCGCCGCCACCAATGTGCGCGCCAGGCGGTTGGATCGGGCATTGAGCTGGCCATAGCTCAATCGCTGTCCATCGCAGATCAAGGCAATGGCGTCCGGGCTACGTTGAGCTTGGGCCTCGAACAGTTCATGCACCGGGCGCTCACTCGGCCAGGTCGTGTCGTGGCGCGCCCACTCTGTCACCACCTGCCGATAGTCGGCCGGCGCCAACAACGCAAGCTCGCCGACGCGCTGCTGCGGATCGTTGACGATGTTGCGCAATAGCAGCGTCCAGTGCCGAGCCATGCGCTCGATGGTGTCGGGGTTGAACAAGTCACTGGCGTAGGTGAACGCCGCATGCAAGTGCTCGCCCTTTTCGTAGGTGTCCAGGCTCAAGTCGAACTGGGTGCTGCGGGTTTCCCACTCGATGACGCCCAACTCCAGACCGCTGCCCACTTTCAGCGTGGTGACGTCGGCCACTTCCGGCTGGTGGTTGTACATCACCTGGAACAATGGGTTGTAGCTCAGGCTGCGCTCAAGTTTCAGCGCCTCGACCAACCGTTCGAAGGGCAGGTCCTGGTGGGCCTGGGCGCCAAGGGCGGTTTCCTTGATGTCACGCAAGAGGTCGCCGAGACGGGTCTGGCCATCCAGTTTCACCCGCAATACCTGGGTGTTGACGAAGAAACCGATCAGCCCTTCGATTTCCCGACGGTTGCGGTTGGCGATCGGGACACCGACCCGCAAGTCGTCTTGCCCGGTATAGCGGTGCAGCAGGATATTGAAAGTCCCCAGCAGCAGCATGAACAACGTGACCCCATGCTGGCGGGCAACGCCGCGCAGTTGCTCGACCAGCGCGGCGTCCACCACATGCTCCAGGCGGCGACCGCGATAGCTCGGCAGTGCCGGGCGTGGATAATCGATAGGCAGCTCCAGTCGCGGATGTTCGTCGCCCAGCTGCGCTTGCCAGTAATCGAGTTGGCGCTGCAGCTCGCCCGCTTCCAGCCAGCGCCGCTGCCACAGGGCATAGTCGCTGTACTGGATCGGCAAATCGACCAGTTGCGGCGCCACGCCCGCTTCATGGGCGTCGTAGCAGCGGATGAATTCGTCGATCAGCACATTCATCGACCAGCCATCAGAAACGATGTGGTGCAAGGTCAGCAGCAGCACGTGCTCCTGATCATCGAGCTTGAGCAGTTCGACCCGCAGCAAGGGGCCGCTGGACAGATCGAAGGGTCGCAGTGATTGTTCCTCGGCAGCCCGACGCACCGCTTGCTCGCGCTCGGCTGCCGGCAAGGTGCTGAAGTCCACCTGGTCGATCATCAGCGGCGCACCGGTCGGCACTTGCAAGAGACTGTCGTCGGCCTGGCGCTGGAATACCGTGCGCAAGGTTTCGTGACGGGCCACCAGGCTGGCGAAGGCTTGTTCCAGCGCCGGCAGGCTCAACGCGCCCTTGAGCCGCACCGCTCCCGGCAGGTTGTAGGCGCCGCTGTCGGGCTCCAGCTGCCAGAGAAACCACATGCGTTGCTGGGCATAGGACAACGCCTGGCGATCCTCGGCCTCGACGCCCTGGGGGATGGGGAAACCGCTGAACTCCACGCCCTCCTTGTCCAGCGCGGCCAGGAACATCCGGCGCTTTTCCAGGGGCAACCCGATAAACCGGCGAGCAAGTTTCAAGGCGTCTTCAGCATTCATTTCTGGGGTATCCGGAATCAGTGGGCACAAGGCACAAAGGCAAGTCGTCCCTATGAAACGAATGCAGACCGGAAAAATTAGCGTTTGGGAATGTTGGAGCTGACGAGTGCAACGAGGCTGCGATCTTTCCCCTGCCCATTGAGTCCCGAGCGAAAGATCAGCAGATCAAAATCAAAAGATCGCAGCCTTCGGCAGCTCCTACAGGGACCGATGAACCGCTCTGGAATCCGCAGATCAGGCGCTGATGGCCAACCCGTGCCGCCGATGATGCACGCTCAACTGATCCTTGATCAGCCGCAGCACCTTGGCCTCGTGCTCATGAATGAAGAAGTGCCCACCGGCCAGCATGTCCACCGAAAAGCTGCCCGTGGTTTCCTGGCGCCAGCCAATCAATTGCTCCGTGGTGGCCTTGTCAGTCGTGCCGCCGAGCACGTGTACCGGGCAGTTGAGCGGTGGTCGCAGGCGTGGCTGGAAACGTCCGCACAGCAGGAAGTCGGCCCTCAGGATCGGCAAGGTCAGGGCCATCAGCTCTTCATTGGCCAGAATCTCTTCGCTGGTGCCGTTGAGGGTGCGCAGTTGCTCGATCAGTTCAGCGTCGGTTTTCGGCTCGGCGAAACCGCGGTCGTAGTCGGCCCGCATCGTCGGCGCCGCGGTGCCGGACGCAAACAGCGCCACCGGTTCCGGGCAACCGAGCTCTCGCAGGGCATGGCCGATCTCGCAGGCCAGCAGCGCGCCCAGGCTATGACCGAACAAGGCGTAAGGCGCCTGGAGCGTCGCGGACAGCTCCCGTGCCAACTGCATCGCCAACGGCCCCACATCGGTGTGCAGCGGCTCGTCAAAGCGCGCCCCGCGACCCGGCAGCTCCACCGGTTGCACATGCAGCCATTGCGGCAACTTGCGCCGCCAGCGGCTGTACACCATCGCGCTGGCGCCAGAATAAGGCAGGCACAGCAAGGTCAATTGGGTCACTGCGGTTTTCTCCGATCGGTCGTGTGAGGAAGATAACGAGATCGTAACCCACCGATTTAGTCAAAACCGTGACGTTCGCTACGAGATGACGGCACCTTGCCGGAGCAAGGCTTGCCCGCGATGAACGATAACGCGGTTCATCTTCCCACCCGACCTTATACTGGCGATACCTCGACTCACTCCCCCACACAGGAGAACGCCATGAGCTGGTCCGCCAAACAATACGTTACCTTCGAACAGGAACGCACCCGTCCGGCCCGGGACCTGCTCGCCGCCATTGCTCCCACACAGGCCCGTTCAGTGATCGACCTGGGGTGCGGCCCGGGCAATTCCACCGAACTGTTGGTGGAACATTTCAACAGCGCCACGGTGCGCGGCCTGGACAGTTCCAGCGACATGGTCGACGCCGCACGCAAACGCCTGCCCGCCGTGGCATTCGACACCGCCGACATCGGCCGATGGGATGAACCTGGGCCGTTCGACGTGATCTTCGCCAACGCGGTACTGCAATGGCTGCCCGACCATGCCACCCTGCTGCCCTCGCTGGTGGGCAAGCTCGCTCCCGGTGGCAGCCTGGCAATCCAGATGCCCGACAACCTGCACCAGCCCTCCCACCGCTTGATGCGGGAAATCGCCGTCAACGGGCCTTGGGCCAGCCAACTGGCCGGGGCGGCTGATTCGCGTACTGAGATGGCGGATGCCAGAGCCTATTACTCGATCCTCAAGCCCCACTGCAGCCGCGTCGATGTGTGGCGCACCACCTACCATCACCCCTTGGCCGGCGGTGCCGCTGGCGTGGTGGAATGGTTCAAGGGCAGCGCCTTGCGGCCGTTTCTCGAGCGGCTGGACGAGGCGCAACGCGAGCAGTACCTGGCCCGCTACCTCAAGGCGATCGAACAGGTTTATCCCGCCCTGGACGATGGGACGGTACTGCTGCCGTTTCCCCGGGTGTTCATGGTCGCGACGCGCTAGGGCAACGGTCGATGACGCAGCGATGGGAGCTAAATTTCTGATCCAGGCCCTCGTTACCTGCTAAGACCAAAAACCCGCAAGAGTGACCGCCGTGGACCTGCAAACCATCCTGGGCGAGCTGTTCGCCAATGCCCACGCCGTTGGTATCGAAGGCGTCTTCCAATTCGTGTTCGGCCCGCACCAGGCGTACTGGTCCGAGGTCAAGGCCGGCAGTCGCACCCAGGCCGGCCGCCACACCAGCCCCGACGTCACCATCGAGGTGGCGGAAAAAGACTTCCTCGGGATCATGGCCGGCCTGGCCAATGTCGAGGAACTGTTCGCCAGCGGGCGCCTGAAGATCGGCGGCAACATGGGCCTGGCGACGTTGCTGCCGCAGATCATCGATCATGTCCGACATGGCGGTGGCGTGGTGGAAAAGGTTGACATGAACAAGCGCTACCCCACGCCGTCGCGCTTCAGCGAAAAACTCACCGCCAGTCTGCCGACCCAGCGCAGCGTGGAGCGTCGGCCTCGCAGCGGGCTGTCGGTGCAGGAGTTTCAAGGGCGCTATTTGCCCCACGGCATTCCACTGGTCATCAGCAATGCCTTGCAGGACTGGCCGTTGTTCAAGCTCAGCCGCGAAGAGTCCCTGGTGCATTTTGCCGAACTGCAAGGCATCACCCGCCACGGTGACTACGTGAAGAAGACCTTCTCCACCGAGCGGGATTTTCGCTCCACCTCCATGGCCGACTTCATCGCCTCCCTCGACAGCCCGGCGACCAAGGGCGCCGACGGCGAACCACCGGCCTACATGGGCAACAACATCCTGCCGGCGCAACTGATGGAGCAGATCAAGTACCCGCCCTACTTCGACCGCTCGCTGTTCATCCCACCGCGCATCTGGATCGGCCCCAAGGGCACCCTGACGCCGCTGCACCGCGACGACACCGACAACCTGTTCGCCCAGGTCTGGGGCCAGAAAACCTTTACTCTCGCCGCGCCTCACCACCGCGCAGCCCTGGGCACCTGGTCCACGGCGCCCCAAGGCGGGCTGGACGGCTGTGATTTCAACCCGGACGCGCCGGACTACCAGCGCTTCCCCCACGCCCGCGACGTGGCCTTCATGCGCGTGACGCTGGAGGCTGGGGATTTGCTGTTTTTACCTGAAGGTTGGTTCCATCAGGTGGAGTCGGTGTCCACCTCTTTGTCGGTGAATTTCTGGGTCAATTCGGGGCGGGGGTGGTAACAGCCGAACACCGCTTTCGTGGCGAGGGAGAGCTTGCTCCCCCCGGGCTGTGTAGGAGCTTGCGCAGCCGGCGATCTTTTGATCGTTCGCTTGAGACTCAAGTGTCTGGGAAAAGATCGCAGCCTCGCTTCACTCCGGCAGCTCCTACATCACCCAAATGAACTCCACCCACCTCACGCCAGTCAGCAGGTAAGGCCCCCCGTTCAAGGTGCTAGACCATGCAGATATCCCTCGCCCGACAGGTTGCCCTGGTCACCGGCGCCAGTTCCGGCATTGGTGCGGCTTCGGCCAGGACGTTGGCAGACGCCGGTGCCGCGGTGGTAATCAACTACCACTCCAGCGCCGGCCCGGCCGAAGCGCTGGCCCGTGAAATCAACGCCAACGGCGGCCACGCCATCGCCGTCGGTGCCGATGTGTCGAAGGAGCCGGACGTCGAGCGGCTGTTCGCCCAGACCCTTGAAGCGTTTGGCTCGCTGGACATCCTGGTCGCCAACTCCGGCCTGCAAAAAGACGCCGCCACCGTCGACATGCGCCTGGAAGACTGGAACACCGTGATCGGCACCAACCTCACTGGCCAGTTCCTCTGCGCTCGCGCCGCCCTGCGGATCTTCACCCGCCAGGGCATTCGCCAAGGCGTGTCCCGGGCCGCTGGCAAGATCATCCACATGAGTTCGGTGCACCAGCGCATTCCCTGGGCGGGCCACGCCAATTACGCCGCGTCCAAGGGCGGTGTCGATCTGCTGATGCAGAGCCTGGCCCAGGAAACCAGCCACCAGCGCATCCGCATCAACAGCATCGCTCCCGGCGCCATCCGCACGGCCATCAACCGGGACGCCACCGAGGGCGCGCAGGAGCAGAAACTGTTGGAGCTGATTCCTTACGGTCGCGTCGGCGATGTGGAGGACGTCGCCAACGCGGTGCTCTGGCTGGCCTCGGACTTGTCCGATTACGTGGTGGGCACCACACTGTTCATTGATGGCGGGATGAACCTTTATCCGAGGTTCCGCGACAATGGTTAACGATCACGAACCACAAAGCCCTATCGAGAACCACGGCATCATCGGCGACATGCGCAGCGCTGCGCTGGTCAATGACCGAGGCAGTGTCGACTTTTTCTGCTGGCCGGAATTCGACAGCCCGTCGATCTTTTGTTCGCTGCTGGATACGCCCGAAGCGGGTATTTTTCAACTGGCCCCGGACCTGCCGAATGCCCGTCGCCAGCAGCTCTACCTGCCCGACACCAACGTGCTGCAAACCCGCTGGCTGAGCGACGGCGCCGTGGTGGAAGTCACCGACCTGCTGCCCATCGGCGACAGCGAGGATGATTTGCCACTGCTGATGCGCAAAGTGCACATGACCGTCGGCAGCGCGACGTTTCGCATGCGCTGCGCCGTGCGGCATGACTACGCCCGGGCCGCCACCACTGCGCGCCAGGACGCTGCCCACATCTGTTTCGAGGCGCCGGGGCAACCGAGCCTGCGCTTATGCTCCGACCAGCCCATGACGCTGGACGGCAATGCGGCGACGGCCGAGTTCACCCTGGCGCAAGGCCAGAGCGCCGAATTCCTGCTGGGTGGCATCGACGACCCGCGCCTTCAGGATGATGTCAGCGCGATTTGCCTGGAACGCACCCTGGCGTTCTGGCGCGGCTGGATCGCCCAGTCCACCTACCGGGGACGCTGGCGGGAAGTGGTCAACCGCTCGGCCCTGGCGCTGAAGCTGCTGACCTCGCGCAAACACGGCGCCATCCTTGCCGCCGCCACCTTCGGCCTGCCGGAAACTCGCGGCGGTGAGCGCAACTGGGATTATCGCTACACCTGGATCCGCGACGCCTCGTTCACCGTCTACGCGTTCATGCGCCTGGGCTTCGTCGAAGAAGCCAACGCCTACATGCGCTGGCTGCGCGGTCGGGTCAGCGACTGCCGTGGCCAGCCGATCAAACTCAACATCCTCTACGGCCAGGACGGTAGGCTGGAATTGCCGGAAACCGAGCTGCCACACCTGAGCGGCTTCGGCAACGCGCGGCCGGTACGCATCGGCAACCTGGCCTACAGACAAGTGCAGTTGGACATTTTCGGCGAGCTGATGGACGCGGTGTACCTGGTCAACAAATACGGCGAAGCCATCTCCCATCAAGGCTGGAAACACACTGTCGAGGTGGTCGACCAGGTGTGCAAGGTCTGGCAGAACAACGACGTGGGTATCTGGGAAATGCGCGGCGACAAGCAGCATTTCCTGCATTCGCGGCTGATGTGCTGGGTCGCCGTCGACCGCGCCATCCGCCTGGCCGAAAAACGCTCCCTACCCGCCCCGTTCGTCCGCTGGGACAAGACCCGCCAGGCTATCTACCAAGACATCTGGACAAATTTCTGGAACGACGAATGCCAGCACTTCATCCAGCGCCTGGGCAGCACCGCCCTGGACGGTTCGATGCTGTTGATGCCGCTGGTGCGCTTCGTCAGCGCCCGCGACCCGCGCTGGCTCTCGACACTTGATGCCATCGAAAAAAACCTGGTGCGCGACGGCATGGTCTATCGCTACCGCAACGACGACAGCCCCATCGACGGCCTCAGCGGCATCGAAGGCTCATTCGCGGCCTGCTCGTTCTGGTACGTGGAATGCCTGGCCCGCGCCGGCCGCGTGGAAAAAGCCCAGCTGGAATTCGAACAACTGCTGCGCTACGCCAACCCGCTGGGGCTGTACGCCGAAGAATTCGACAGCCACGGCTACCACTTGGGCAACACTCCCCAAGCCCTGACCCATCTTGCGCTGATCAGCGCGGCGAGCTTTCTGGATCGCAAGTTGAGCGGGGAGAAAACTCATTGGCAGCCGTGAGCTGAGTTGCCCTTCAGACTGAACACAGTCCCTGTGGCGAGGGAGCTTGCTCCCGCTGGGCTCTGTAGGCGCTGGTGAAGGCTCGGGCCGCGTTCGGACGTTTTTTTGATCTTTCGCTTGGGATTCAAGTGTTAGGGGAAAGATCGCAGCCTCGTTGCACTCGACAGCTCCTACCTGCTCCTACACAGCTCCTACACAGTTCCTACTACCGTGCTGAGTCGGCCAATTCGATGTCATCCAACGCTCGATTAGCCAGCAACCTGGCCAGCTCGATCAATTGCTGAATCCCCAGCGCAACGTGCCGCCGGGAACCTTCCAGCTCGAACCCCAGGTCACTGACCAGCGCATCGGCCGAGGCCAGGGTTTCGCTGAGGGTGGTCAGCACCGATTCGGTGTTGAGTCCGGGAACCACGGTAAAAACCTGGCCGTCCTGGGTGTCGGGTTTGGGCGGGGCGGGCGACAAATGCATATTCAGCGCACGGTCGGCGGCTTCGCGGAGTTTTTTTGAATCGAGGGTGGTGTAGGCAGAGAGGTCTTCGGCGCGTGGAGGGTTGGGGGTGATCTTGACCATGATATGAATCTCCATTCGAAAGTGGAGTTCGCCATTTCCGCGACCAAGCAGAGGGGTGGCGAACTGTACGCAGGTTGGTCGACCAGGGAATGGAAACCCGGCAGGGCCCGAAGCCCTCCCACGCACAGTCAGCCATAAAGCAGACAGCCGCTCGTGCGGCACAGTGCGCCATTCTAAACCCGGGCGACCAAACCCGGTCGCTGATTTTGCAGCGATGAACAAAGCCTATCCCCGCTATTTCCGAACCGGCAACCGCCGCGACTCGTCAGAAAATTCCGGTTTGCCTATTTTTTTGTAGGAACACCGCACCGCTGTGGCGGGGGGATTTATCCCCGCTGGGCTGCACCTTGTAGGAGCTGCCGAAGGCTCGGGCCGCGTTCGGACGTTTTTTTGATCTTTCGCTTGGGATTCAAGTGTTAGGGGAAAGATCGCAGCCTCGTTGCACTCGACAGCTCCTACCAGCTCCTACCTGCTCCTGCGGCCCCATTTATCGTTACACAGCGTTTCGAGTTGCCAGCCCCCCAAACCCCTCCTAAGATCGATGCTCTCACGGGTGCAGCGGAGCTGCCCGATAAAAACCCGACCCAAGGACCTGACATGCCCCATATCAAACGCCCCATCACCACCCCACCCCGAACAGGCCTGACCCGCGAAGACCTCTGGGAGGGCCAGGACCGGGGCCTGATCAAATGCTGGGAAATCGGCCGCGAGCGCGCGGTGAAGTTTCCCGAACTGGCGCAACGCTGCCTGGCCGGTGAGTTGCCGGTGTTGGGCTGGAAAGGTGGCGTCAGCCGCAGCCTGAAGAAAAACGAAAAATTCGGCTGTCTCAAGTACCTCGCCCAATGGCAGGGCCTGCGCGGTGAAGACCTGGACATCGATCTGACCCAGGAGCGCACCCTGACTTGCTCCGGCACAAACATGATTGTGACGTTCACGCCGGACCGGGCCAAATACGTGAACCAGGAACCCGCCTGAGCGCAACCGGGCAATGTCGGAGGCCAACATGAACCTCAATCCCAAGGTCAACTTCGCCGTGACGCCGCTGTTGCGCATCGCCTACGAAGAACACGGTCCCGCCAGCAGCGAACCCATCATCCTGCTGCACGGTTTTCCTTAGGATCCCAGGGCTTTCGATGAAGTCGCACCAGCCCTGGCTCAGCGTGGATATTGGGTCATCGTGCCCTACCTGCGCGGCTATGGCCCGACCCGGTTCAACAACCCGGCGATCCTGCGCTCCGGCCAGCAAGCGGCCCTGGCCCAGGACCTGCTGGATCTGATGCACGTACTCTCCATCCCTCAAGCGGCGCTGTGCGGCTACGACTGGGGTGGTCGGGCGGCGTGTATCGTCGCGGCGCTGTGGCCCGAGCGCGTTCGCTGCCTGGTGACTGGCGATGGCTACAACCTGCAGGACATTCCACGATCCAAGCAGCCACTGGCCCCGGAAACCGAACATCGCCTGTGGTACCAGTACTATTTCCACACCGCGCGGGGTGTCGAGGGCCTGACCCAGAACCGACGTGAACTGTGTGAGTTGCTCTGGCGCCTGTGGTCACCGACCTGGAAACGTGGCGCCGAACGGTATCCCCTCAGCGCCGCGTCGTTCGACAACCCGGACTTCGTCGACGTGGTGATCCACTCCTACCGTCATCGCTTCATGTACGCACCGGGCGACCCGACGCTGGAGTGGATGGAGGAACAGCTGGCGGCACAGCCGACCATCAGCGTACCGAGCATTTCCCTGTGCGGTGCCGACGACGGCGTGGGGCCAGCGTCGGAACACGATGAAGACGCCGAGCATTTCAGCGGCTTTTACGAGCGCCGAGTGCTGGCCGGTGTTGGCCACAACATCCCACAGGAAGCCCCCGAGGCCACGCTCAAGGCATTGCTGGATCTGCTTGAGGGCTGACGGCGAACCGCTCGCGATAGGCCTGGGGCGTCACCCCCATGGCCCGCAAAAAGCTGCGGCGCAAGGTTTCCTCACTGCCGAAGCCACATTGCACCGCCACCCGCTTGATCGATACAGCGGTGTCGGACAACAGGCGGCGAGCGGTTTCCACGCGAAGCAACTCCACCGCCCGCGCCGGGGTCTGGCCGGTGTCGGCGCGGTAGTGCCGCACAAAGCTGCGTTCGCTCATGCCGACCTCGGCGGCCAGGCTCGACAGGCCCAGGTCACGGGTGAGGTTTTCGGCGATCCAGGCATGCAGGTCATCAAACCGACTGCCCTGCTTTTGCAGCGACAAGGTCACGCTGAACTGCGATTGCCCACCGGGACGCTTGAGGAACACCACCAGCTGCCGGGCGACTTCCAGCGCCACCGCGCGGCCCAGGTCTTCCTCCACCAGCGCCAGGGCCAGGTCGATGCCGGCCGTGACCCCGGCCGAGGTCCAGACCGGGCCATCGTTGATGAAAATCGGGTTGGGTTCGACCCGCAACTGCGGATGCTGCTCGGCCAGTTGTTCGCAACGGGTCCAGTGGGTCACCACGCGCCGCCCGTCCAGCCAACCGCTGGCGGCCAGCAGGAACGCCCCGGTGCACACCGACGCCACCCTTCGCGAACGTAAACCCTGCTCCTTGACCCAGGCCACCAGCGCCGGATCCTGCGCCGCTTCGTACACGCCCCAACCACCGGCAATCAACAGCGTGTCGCTGCCTTCGCTCGGCAGCGGCTCGGCTAACAACGCCAACCCTGCCGAGGACATCACCGACCCACCACCCACCGCGATAACCTTGGGCGTGTAGGGCAACGGCACGCCTTGCTGGCGAGCCAGGTCGTTGGCCGAGGCAAACACCTGCAAGGGCCCGGTGACATCCAGCACTTGCACGTTGGCGAAGGCCAGTACATGAACGGTTTTCGGTGGGTTGGGCATATTGGCGTGATTCGTGGGTTTATTGGCGTATACGCCAGATCCTACGGATCTAAAGTAAAACCGTCCACCCCTCGGGCATCATCCAAAGGAGCACGCGACATGACGCTGCAGATCGGTTTGCTGTTATTTCCCCAAGTCCAGCAGTTGGACCTGACCGGCCCTTATGACGTACTGGCCTCGTTGCCACACGTGAAGGTCCACCTGATCTGGAAGGACCTGGTGCCGGTCACTGCCAGCACCGGGCTGGTGTTGCTGCCCACCACCACGTTCGAGGACTGCCCGAAGCTCGACGTGATCTGCGTCCCCGGCGGGACCGGTGTCGGGCCCCTGATGGAAGACGAGCAGACGCTGGCCTTCATCAAGCGACAGGCCGCCGAGGCGAAGTACATCACTTCAGTGTGCACCGGTTCGCTGGTGCTCGGTGCGGCGGGCCTGTTGCAAGGCAAACGCGCCACCACCCATTGGGCCTATCACAGCCTGCTGCAAACCCTGGGCGCAACACCGGTCAAGGATCGCGTGGTCCGCGATGGCAACCTGATCACCGGCGGCGGCATCACGGCCGGGATCGATTTTGCCTTGACCCTGGCAGCCGAACTGTTCGACCAGGACACCGCCGAACGGGTCCAACTGCAGCTCGAATACGCCCCTGCCCCGCCGTTCAACGCCGGTAGCCTGGAGACCGCACCAACGCGCGTCTTGGAAGAAGCCCAGCGGCGTACCGCCGAGTCGCTCCGGGTGCGCTCCCAGATCGCCCAGCGTGCTGCGGCGCGGTTGGGCCTGGCGTAACGCAAAGTCCCAACCAGGCATGGCTGTGCTGTGCTGTGCTGTGGGAGCAAAGCTGCTCCCACACAGCCAACCGTGGACTCATCGCACCTCCTGGCGATACAACACCATCCCCGCGTGATACAGCACACCCTCACGAAAATCCCCATCGGCGGTGAAACCGGTGTCGTCGTGATATTCGATATGCTCGTCCTGCAACCAGTAGTCGCCCTGGTAAGCGCTTTCATGCAAACCTCGCGCTTCGTCATAGCGTCCGCCCGGCAGCAGTCGATGGCGAATCACGCCATCGGCCGTCACCCACAGGCCGACAAATTTGTCCTGGTCTCCAAAGGCCTTTCTCATGAGACATCTCCTGTCAGGTAAAACGTGGTTTAAAACGGGCTGGCGGTGGGTCGCACGATCAGTTCGCTGACGTCCACATCCGCTGGTTGTTCGATGGCGTAGGCGATCGCCCGGGCGATGGCTTCGGCCGGAATGGCGATCCTGCGGAACTCGCGCATTTCAGCACGTCCACCTTCATCGGAAATGCTCTCGGCCAGTTCCGATTCGGTCACGCCAGGGGAAATCACCGTCACGCGCACATCTCCCCCGACTTCCTGGCGCAAGCCCTCGGAAATCGCCCGAACAGCAAACTTGGTGGCGCAATACACCGCGGCAGTCGGGCTGACGGCGTAGGCACCGATGGACGCGATGTTGATGAACTGCCCGCTGCGCTGGCGCTGCATCAGCGGCAGGCCGGCGGCGATGCCGTGGAGTACGCCACGGAGGTTGACGTCGATCATGCGGTCCCACTCCTCGACTTTCAGCGCCTCGAGCTTGGAGAGCGGCATGACCCCGGCATTGTTGATGATCACGTCGACCCGACCGAATCGCTCGACAGCAAAGTCTATCAGTTGCTGGACATCCTCGCGGCGGGTCACGTCGACAGCTTTGCAGACCGCCTGCTGGCCAATGGTTTCGAGCTCTTGCACCAGCGTTTGCAAACGATCGATGCGCCGGGCGCCAAGCACGACACGAGCACCGCGAGCCGCGAGCAACCGCGCCGCTGCTTCACCAATCCCGCTGCTGGCGCCGGTGATGACCACTACTTTGTTTTGAATATCGGACATGATGGTTGCCTCGTCTGGATGTGTTGCCCCGGTGGGAGCGCTTTGACAGGTCCAGATTAGGGAACCGACCGAGGCCTGGGTTAGCCGGATCCTCCTGCGCACTTGCACGATCCTGTAGCGATAAAACCGACTCTGGCCGACAGTCGCGCAATCGGCTTTACTAGCGCGGTCCACTCAATTTGGCCTGGGAGATTGATCGGCATGTCGGTATCCACGTCCATCCACATTGCGCCAAACGACGGCGTCAGCCAGCGCCGCACCGAACTGGCGAGCCTGATGAAGCGCTTTGCGCCGGAATACGGCGTCCATCCTACGGCCATCGAGGCCTTGCACCTGATCCGTAGTGACCAGACAACCGGGGCGTTGCACACCGTGCACAAGCCTGGTTTATGCGTGATTATCGAGGGACGCAAGGAAGTACGCTTGGCGGACGAATGCTACGTGTATGACCCGCTCAATTATCTGGTCGTCTCGGTGACCCTGCCACTGGCCGGCCAGGTAATTGAAGCCAGCCCGGAGCGCCCCTACCTGTGCATCCGCCTCGATATCGACCCGACTCAGATCTGCCGCCTGATTACCGACGCCAGCCCTATCGGCGTGCCGGCCGAAAGAACCGGACGCGGGTTGTTCCTGGACCGTATCGATGCGCCATTACTCGACGCGCTGTTGCGCTTGTTGCGGCTGTTGGACAGCCCGGACGATATCACCACCCTCGCGCCGTTGGTCCAACAGGAGATTTTCTACCGGCTGCTGCGTGGCACCCAAGGCCAGCGCTTGCACGAAATCGCCATTCCCGACACCCAGACCCATCGCATCAGCCGTGCCATCGAGTGGCTCAATACCCATTACACCGAACCGCTGAGCATCGACAGCCTGGCACAAATGATCAATCTCAGCCCTTCGGCGCTGCATCACCGCTTCAAAGCCGTGACCGCCATGAGCCCACTGCAATACCAGAAACAACTGCGCTTGCAGGAAGCCCGACGGTTGCTGTTGGCAGAGAGCAGCGACGTTTCGTCAATCGGTTACAAGATGGGGTATGAAAGCCCTTCGCAGTTCAGCCGTGAATACAGCCGTCTATTTGGCGCCTCCCCAAGCAAGGATATCGCTCGTTTGCGTGCCCAGGCGCTGCAAGCCAGTAGCGCCTGATCCTGCACACAAACAGGATCAGGCAAAACCAGGACAGTATCCGTCTAACGCCCGCCCCCGCCTCGCCCCTAATCTGAACCCATGCAGCAAGACAACCGTCGCCGCTGCAGCGGGTTCAGCAGATCACGACATCTGAACGACCCGGCACTCAACCTTTGATATGACCGGAGTCTTTACCATGAAAACGCTCAACACCTTGATCGCCGCTACCACCTTCGCCCTGAGCGCCAGTGCGTTTGCCTTGCCGAGCCTGCAACAAGACCGTTTCTTTACCCAGGCTGGCGATTACCAGCAGCCTGTGGCCGCTGATGGTACGGATCGGACGCCGGGAGGCCAGACCTTGGCTGCCGATGGTGCCGACCGCACCATGACCCGGCGCCTGGCATGATCAGGCCACTTTTTCACAGACGAAAAAAAACCCGCCTAAGCGGGTTTTTTGAGGACCAATTTGACTCCCTGTCCGGCATTCCATGCCTGGTCCAATCATCCATGACCCCGAGCACTCCCTGTACTCAGTGGATGAACATAGATTAGGCCCACCGGCGTCTTGGAAAAAGACGAGAACGCAGCAACGGTGTGTAAGCGTTTCGCTATAGGACCGTCCCAGTTTTTTTGCGGGCGAAAAAAAACCCGCCGAAGCGGGTTTTTCCAAGACCATTACGACTCCCTGTCGATAGCGTTCCTTGCAAGGTCGATCGTCCCTGATCCTGAGCACTTCCTGTGCTTCAGTGGATGAGGCTAGATTACGCCTCGGATCCAAAACGAAATAGACGACATAGCTACCATCTCGTGTAAGACATTCGCTATACCACTCCCTCCGAAAACCCTTAGTCCTCAGTAGTCCCCAATCAAGACTTGCTCAGGAAGGCTTCAATGTTGGCCATCTGCTCATCCCAGCCACGGCTGTCCATGCGAAAAGCTTTGAGCCGACGAGCCTCGGGAATGTTGTTGAAACCCGACTCCACGACTTTGAGCAAGGTGCCGCCATCCACGTCTTCGAGTTCGAATTGCACCCGAGTTTCAGACTCTTGAGAGTAATCCACCTGCGGCTCGACAGCGTAAGGATGCCAGCGAAACGAGAACACCCGCTCGGGCTCCACCCGCTCCACCGCTACGTCCCAAATGAGGTGTTCGTAACCTGGATAAGTGATTTGCCCCTGAGTACGCTCCCCTGCCACAAACCGTTTCCCCTCAAGGGCGACACCGAACCATTGGCCGAAAGCTTCGGCATTGGCTAGGGCTCGCCAGACATGAGAGCGCGGAGCCTTGAGCAGGATCTTTCTTTCAATGCGATCGGATGAATGCATGAGTCACCTCCTGTGTTTCAACAGTAGGCTTGTAAGACCACAAGGCCAACCAGAAAGTTGTATCAGGATCACCTTCTTTAAAACTGCATGGAGCGATGTAAACTCCTCCGGCGTTTTCAACCCCCTCAAGGAGAGACCAAACATGCCCCCACGCTTGTTTCTGGCCCTGACGCCGCTGCTATTCGTCACCGCAGCCCAAGCCGCCGACTGCTCCGACGTCAGCACTCAAGGCGAAATGAACCAATGCGCAGCCAAAGAAAATAAGGCTGCCGACAACGAGCTGAACAGCTTGTACAAACAGATCACAGCACGCCTGAAGGACAATCCGGAGGCCAAGCAAATGCTGGTCAAGGCGCAGCGTGCCTGGATAGGTTTCCGTGATGCCGAATGCAATTTCTCCGCCTCCGGGGTCGAGGGCGGTAGCGTCTATCCGCTGATCTACAGCAACTGCATCACCGCCCAGACTAAAGCCCGGGTCGAGGCATTCAAGATCTACCTCAAGTGCAAGGAAGGGGATTTGAGCTGCCCAGTACCCGAGGCTTAAGGGCCTGGACTCCAAAAAAGGATGACCTTTACAGGTCATCCTTTTTTGGCCAAAGCTTTTTATTGCAGGCAAAAACAAAACCCCTACCTGCGTCAGCAGATAGGGGTTTCGGAATTTAATCTTGACGATGACCTACTCTCACATGGGGAAACCCCACACTACCATCGGCGATGCATCGTTTCACTGCTGAGTTCGGG
>NZ_CAXAPD010000046.1:0-28630 GCF_963970515.1 Pseudomonas sp. RL_5y_Pfl2_73
GGAAAATCACTGTCCAAATGCTCGTGGAATCAGTGTCCAAGTGACCGTGGAATGAGTGTCCAAGTCAGCGTGGAATCACTGTCCAAGTGTTCGTGGAATGGGTGTCCAAGTGCGCGTGGAATCCGCAGGCTGTGCTTATTAGTTTTTGCAGACCACCTGCGGAGCCGCGGCATGCGTCAGCTTTTGGGGAATCACAATCGAAGTGCCAGGCAAAGTGGTAAGTTCGAGAACCGCCAACATGCAAATTAGCGCTGGCTCGCCATCTTTGCTTGGTCTGCCATCCACCCCTACCACCGCTTCGTAGTCTTTCCCAGGTTCCAGCTTGTAAACGAGCGCCTGGCCACCACAGGTCCGGTAAGAGTTGCCGTTGCCCGCAATGGTCGCGCCACGGGTTGCAATTTGGAATGGCAGATCCGCCCTAACGCGATACTCGGTTACGACCTCTTTGTAAGCCCCTTCCCCCCTCCGAATTGCAGGGATGTACTGGATAAGACTGGGCCAAACTCTTTTCGGTACGCCAACGCTCGCCGACTTCAGGGGATACTGCGGATAGTTGATGCTCGCTGTACCGTCCTGCCCGAAACGTCCGGCTTCAGCCATTTTATGCCGGGTAGCAGGAGCACAACTGCCAACGACGCTATCTCCGTACACGTCAGCGTTCGTGATAACGCGAACACGCGCCACTCCCTCTGATTGAGCAGGCTCTTCGTATGGAACTGAAGGTATTCCAGAGCAACCAGCAAGTGCTATAGAAAGAAAAGTTACGGAAGTGACAACCCGCATGACCATGTCCTTATGTACGACAACAAAAAAGGGCCCACCTTTCGGTGAGCCCTTCTAGACCGCCCAGCAGAGCGGATTTTGTTTGGTAGGCGCGATTGGACTCGAACCAACGACCCCCACCATGTCAAGGTGGTGCTCTAACCAACTGAGCTACGTGCCTGCTGTGAGGCGGCATTCTACGGAATTCCGGAGGGGTGTCAACACCTTTTTTTCACCTAACCCTATGAATATGCAAAATATTTAATTTCGCCACTGCGACAAAGATTTGGGGGTGGCTGGCGGCCGATTTTTATCTCGGGTAGGATCGCTGTATTCGTAAAAAATATAAAACAGAGGTTGCAGAATGGCGAACACATCCTATCCAGCGTCCTATTACGCCGCGTCGGCCAACCCGGCTCCTCCACGCCCCGCCCTACAGGATGACGTCGAGACGGATGTGTGCGTGATCGGTGCTGGCTACACCGGCCTGTCCTCTGCGCTGTTTTTGCTGGAGAACGGTTTCAAGGTCACCGTGCTTGAGGCGGCGAAGGTGGGTTTTGGAGCTTCAGGTCGCAACGGCGGGCAGATCGTTAACAGCTACAGCCGCGATATTGATGTGATCGAACGCAGCGTCGGCCCTCAGCAGTCGCAGTTGCTGGGCAACATGGCGTTTGAAGGCGGGCGGATCATTCGTGAGCGGGTGGCGAAGTATCAGATTCAGTGCGATTTGAAGGACGGCGGCGTATTCGCCGCCCTCACCGCTAAACAGATGGGCCACCTGGAGTCGCAGAAGCGTTTATGGGAGCGCTTCGGGCATACCCAGCTGGAACTGCTGGATCAGCGGCGTATTCGCGAGGTGGTGGCTTGCGATGAGTATATGGGTGGCATGCTGGACATGAGCGGCGGGCATATTCATCCGCTCAACCTGGCGCTGGGCGAAGCGGCGGCTGTGGAGTCGCTGGGCGGGGTGATTTATGAGCAATCGCCAGCGGTGCGCATCGAGCGCGGCGCCAGCCCGGTCGTGCATACGTCACAGGGCAAGGTCAGGGCCAAGTTCATTATCGTGGCGGGCAATGCTTACCTGGGCAATCTGGTACCGGAGTTGGCGGCCAAGTCCATGCCTTGTGGCACACAGGTAATTGCTACCGAACCGCTGAGGGACGAGTTGGCTCACCGCCTGCTACCTCAGGATTATTGCGTAGAAGACTGCAACTACCTGCTCGATTACTACCGACTGACGGGCGACAAGCGCCTGATCTTCGGCGGCGGCGTGGTGTATGGCGCGAGGGATCCGGCGAACATTGAAGCGATCATTCGCCCGAAGATGCTCAAGGCCTTCCCTCAGCTCAAGGATGTGAAGATTGATTACGCCTGGACCGGAAATTTCCTGCTGACGCTGTCGCGTCTTCCGCAGGTCGGGCGACTAGGGGATAACATTTATTATTCCCAGGGCTGCAGCGGTCATGGCGTGACGTATACGCACCTGGCGGGCAAGGTCCTAGCCGAGGCGCTGCGAGGTCAGGCTGAGCGTTTTGATGCGTTTGCCGACCTGCCCCACTACCCTTTCCCCGGCGGGCAGTTGCTGCGTACGCCGTTCGCGGCGATGGGGGCTTGGTACTACGGGTTGCGGGATAAGTTGGGGTTCTGAGGACCATCACCAAAGGGCTGCTCGCAGCCCTGCGGGGCGGTGCGACGCTTCGCTAAATCCCCTCGCCACAGCAAGCTCCCCCGCCACGGGCTTGTTCCAACCTTTCAAGGTGAGCACGCCAAAAACAAAAAACCCCGGTCTTTCGACCAGGGCTTTTGCTATCGACTAGAAGTAGCTTTTCAGCTTTCTTCTTAGCTTCAAGGCGTTCAGTGGGCCTCGAAGCAGATATGGCGCAGCGGACGGGACTCGAACCCGCGACCCCCGGCGTGACAGGCCGGTATTCTAACCGACTGAACTACCGCTGCGTATCGCTATGGACTTGCGTCCAGTTAACTCGTCTGATCAAAACCCTTGGATCTTGATCTCGAACCAGGCGAACCTGCTTCGGAAAATATGGCGCAGCGGACGGGACTCGAACCCGCGACCCCCGGCGTGACAGGCCGGTATTCTAACCGACTGAACTACCGCTGCGCGTCGGTGGAGGCTTTTGACAGCTTCCGTCTTGCTTTCGCAAAACTCTCGTAAAACATGGTGGGTGATGACGGGATCGAACCGCCGACATTCTGCTTGTAAGGCAGACGCTCTCCCAGCTGAGCTAATCACCCTTTGCTTCGTTGAGGCCGCGAAATTTACGCAGGTACCGAAGCTAAGTCAATAGCAGGGTTGAAGTTTTTTCAAAACAGTTTCAAACAGCACCCGCCACCGCACTCACTTATAAATCATTTTCTTGGTCATGCCGCCGTCCACGACGAACTCCTGCCCCGTGACAAAACCGGCATTGCGCGACAACAGCCAGGCGACCATGGCCGCCACGTCCTCTACCGTGCCGACCCTGCCCGCTGGATGCTGGGCGTGATCGGCGTCGGTCAGCGGCTGCGCACGACGCTGGGCGGGATCGCGCGCGTCGATCCAGCCAGGGCTGACGGCGTTGACCCGGATCTCCGGCCCAAGGCTGATTGCCAGGGCATGAGTCAGGGCCAGCAAGCCGCCCTTGCTCGCTGCATAGGCTTCGGTGTCAGGCTCCGATTGCGCGGCGCGGGTGGAGGCCAGGTTGACGATGGCGCCGTTGTGAGCTCGCAGATACGGCGCACAGTGCTTGGCCAGCAGCATCGGCCCACCCAAGTTCACCGCCAGGACCCGATTCCAATAAGCCAGGTCCAGGCTTTCCAGGGTGATGTTGTGCGGGTCGGCAATGGCCGCGTTACACACCAGCGCGTCGAGCCGCCCAAACTGCCCGAGCACCTCGGCGATGCCGGTGGCGACCTGTGCTTCGTCCGCTACATCCATGGCGATGAACCAGGCATTGTCGCCCAGGGTCTTCGCCACCTTGGAGCCGCGCTCGCGGTCCAGGTCGGTCAGCACCACCTGCCAGCCTTCACAGATCAACCAGGCGGCAATGCCCAGACCGATGCCCCGTGCGGCGCCCGTCACCAAGGCAACCCGGCCATGAGTGCCGCTCGTCGGCGTAGCCAGCTCGATCACAAGGCCGCCAACCCGCGGGCCAGGTCGGCCTGCAGATCGGCGACGTCTTCCAGGCCGACCGCAACGCGGATCAGGCTGTCACCAATACCCGCCGATTCACGCTCCTGGGGCGACAGGCGGCCGTGGGACGTGGTGCTCGGGTGGGTGATGGTGGTCTTGCTGTCACCCAGGTTGGCGGTGATGGAAATCAACCGGGTCGCATCAATGAAGCGCCAGGCGCCCTCCTTGCCCCCCTTGACCTCAAAGCTCACCACCGCGCCGAACCCACGCTGCTGACGCAAGGCCAGGTCATGTTGCGGATGGCTCTTTAGGCCGGCGTAATGCACTTTTTCGATGCCGCCCTGCTGCTCCAGCCACTCGGCCAAGGCCTGGGCATTGGCACAATGGGCTTTCATGCGCAGGCCGAGGGTTTCCAGGCCCTTGAGAAAGACCCAGGCGTTGAACGGGCTGAGGGTGGGACCTGCGGTGCGCAAAAAGCCCACCACCTCCTTCATCTGCTCGCTACGACCGGCCACCACGCCACCCATGCAACGGCCCTGGCCGTCGATGAACTTGGTCGCCGAATGCACCACGATGTCCGCACCCAACTTCAGCGGTTGTTGCAGCGCCGGGGTGCAGAAGCAGTTATCGACCACCAGCATGGCGCCCTTGGCGTGGGCGATTTCCGCCAGCGCGGCGATATCCACCAGCTCGGCCAGAGGGTTGGAAGGTGATTCGACGAACAGCAGCCTGGTATTGGCCTTGATCGCCGCATCCCAAGCGGACAGGTCCGCCAGGGGCACGTAATCGACCTCCACGCCAAAGCGCTTGAAGTACTTCTCGAACAGGCTGATGGTCGAGCCGAAGACGCTGCGCGACACCAGCACGTGGTCGCCAGCGCTGCACAGACTCATCACCACGGCCATGATCGCGGCCATCCCGGTGGCAGTCGCCACGGCTTGCTCGGCGCCTTCCAGGGCAGCGATGCGCTCCTCGAAAGCCCGCACGGTCGGGTTGGTGTAGCGCGAGTAAACGTTGCCCGGCACTTCGCCGGCAAACCGTGCGGCTGCATCGGCAGCGGTACGGAACACGTAGCTGGAGGTGAAAAACAGCGGATCACCGTGTTCGGCTTCCGGTGTACGGTGCTGACCCGCGCGAACCGCCAGGGTATCGAACGCTACGCCGTCAAGGTCGCTGTCCAGCCGACCGGCATCCCAATCCTGACTCATGCTGTCACTCCTGAAATCGGGTTAAACGCAAACCGGCCCCTCAGGGCCGGTTGGTTAATCAATTGTTGTACAGATCGATGATCGCACTGACCGCCTGAGTCTTGGCCTTGGACGCATCGTTACGTGCGTTCTCGATCCTGTTCAGGTAGGCCTCGTCGATGTCGCCGGTGACGTACTTGCCGTCGAATACCGCGCAATCGAAGTGTTCAATCTTGATCTTGCCGCCACCAACCGCCTCGATCAAGTCCGACAGGTCCTGGTAGATCAACCAGTCGGCGCCGATCAGGTCGGCCACGTCCTGGGTGGTGCGGTTATGAGCGATCAGCTCATGGGCACTCGGCATGTCGATGCCGTAGACGTTGGGGTAGCGCACGGCCGGGGCCGCGGAGCAGAAATACACGTTCTTGGCGCCGGCTTCACGGGCCATCTGGATGATCTGTTTGCACGTGGTGCCACGCACGATGGAGTCATCCACCAGCATCACGTTCTTGCCGCGGAACTCCAGTTCGATGGCGTTGAGCTTCTGGCGTACGGATTTTTTCCGTGCAGCCTGGCCCGGCATGATGAAGGTCCGGCCAATGTAGCGGTTCTTCACGAAACCTTCGCGGAACTTGACACCCAGGTGGTTCGCCAGCTCCAGGGCTGAGGTACGACTGGTGTCCGGGATCGGGATGACCACGTCGATATCGTGCTCCGGACGCTCGCGCAGGATCTTGTCGGCCAGTTTCTCGCCCATGCGCAGGCGTGCCTTGTAGACCGAAACACCGTCGATGATCGAGTCCGGACGCGCCAGGTAGACGTGTTCGAAGATGCACGGGGTCAAGGACGGGTTGGTCGCGCACTGACGGGTGTGCAGCTTGCCGTCTTCAGTGATGTAGACCGCTTCGCCCGGGGCCAGGTCGCGAATCAGGGTGAAGCCCAGCACGTCCAGGGACACGCTTTCAGAGGCGATCATGTATTCGACGCCTTCGTCGGTGTGGCGCTGGCCGAACACGATCGGGCGGATACCGTGGGGATCGCGGAAGCCGACGATGCCGTAGCCGGTGATCATCGCTACTACCGCATAGCCGCCCACGCAACGGTTGTGCACGTCGGTCACGGCGGCAAACACGTCTTCTTCCGTAGGCTGCAGCTTGCCGCGCTGGGCCAGCTCATGGGCGAACACGTTGAGCATCACTTCCGAGTCGGAATTGGTGTTGACGTGGCGCAAGTCAGATTCATAGATCTCCTTGGCCAGTTGCTCGACGTTGGTCAGGTTGCCGTTGTGCGCCAAGGTGATGCCGTACGGCGAGTTGACGTAGAACGGCTGGGCTTCAGCCGACGTCGAGCTACCCGCGGTCGGGTAGCGCACGTGGCCGATACCCATGTGACCGACCAAGCGCTGCATGTGGCGCTGATGGAACACATCACGCACCAGGCCGTTGTCCTTGCGCAGGAATAACCGGCCGTCATGACTGGTCACGATACCGGCAGCGTCCTGGCCGCGGTGCTGGAGCACGGTTAGCGCGTCATACAGCGCCTGATTGACGTTCGACTTACCGACGATACCGACGATGCCACACATGCGACACAACCCCTACTTAATGGATCTGAACTGAACAACACTTACTGCGGCGTTTTGGCCATCGGCAAGAGGTGTTCCTTGAACGGTATTTCAGCGGGTACGCTGATACCGCTGGCAAGCCACTGACTGCTCCAACCCAGGATCAGGTTTTTGGACCAGTCTGCGACCAATAGAAATTGTGGCACGAGTCGGGACTCCTGCCACCACGTATCCTGCTGTACCGGCCCCAGGCTCAAGAGCCCGACGGCCACGACCACCAGCAACGCGCCACGCGCCGCGCCAAAGGCCATGCCCAGGAACCGGTCCGTCCCGGAAAGCCCGGTGACGCGAATCAGTTCGCCGATCAGATAATTGATCATTGCGCCAACCAGCAAGGTGGCGATAAACAAGATGGCACAGCCCGCGATCACGCGAGCCGACGGAGTTTCGATGTATCCGGCGAGGTACTGGGACAGCGAACCACCAAACATCCAGGCTACGACCCCCGCGATGATCCAGGTCAGCAGCGAGAGGGCTTCCTTGACGAAGCCGCGGCTCAGACTGATCAATGCGGAGATGGCGACGATCGCAACGATCGCCCAGTCAACCCAGGTAAATGGCACGGTGCAGCCTACAGACGGATAAGGCGGCGCATTTTAGCAGAGCGCAGGGCTGTCGGTAAGCTGCACGATTCAAATCAGCTAAATCGCTGTCAGCCGCGCTCTGGCTGGAAGCGCACCACAAAACCCTTGAGGTTCTGCTGACGACTGAGCAGATCACGCAGGCGGTCGGCTTCGGCACGCTCGATCAACGGGCCGACAAACACCCGATTCTTGCCATCGACGGAGCGAATGTAGGCATTGTAGCCCTGGCTACGCAGGGTTTTCTGCAAATTCTCGGCACTCTCGCGACTGGTCAGGCTGGCCAGTTGCACCGACCAACTGATCGACAGGCCATTGGCATCCACGCGCCTTTGCGTGGTGTCCGGCTTGGTCGTGGCGGCGGTAATCGGCTGGCTTGGGGCCGGTTTGACCGCTGGAGCGGCCGGAACCGGAACTGGAGCCGGAGCGACAGATGGCTTGCTCGGTGCAGCAGGCGCTGCGGGAGCAGGCGCAATCGGCATCGACGGCGCCGATAGCTCGGCCAACTCCTCGTCGCTTGGAACAGGCTCCTGAGGCAACGCCTGGGGCTCGGGCACAACCACCGACTCAACCTGCACAGGCGGCACCGAAGGCGTCTGGGGCGCGGCTGGCGCGTCGACCGTGACCTGGCGTTGCTCGTCCTGACGGGAAAACAGCATAGGCAGGAAAATCACCGCCAGGGCCACCAACACCAGGGCCCCAACCATGCGCTGCTTATACGCCTTATCCAGCAATGCCATCTGCAGCCTCCTCCGTGGAGCGCCGGGCCAACCATTGAAGGGCCTCGGCAACACAAAAAAATGATCCGAACAGCAGGATTTCATCATCGGCCGTCGCCAGGGCGCACTGCCCTTCCAACCCGGCGGCCACGCTAGCGTAGGTTTGCACTGAAGCGCCGTGGCGCTGCAAGGCTTCCTGCAACTGCGCCGCTGTACGCGAGCGCGGCGAATCCAGTGGCGTCACCGCCCAGTGCTGGACACTAGCACCCAACGCCTCCACCACGCCATCCAGATCCTTGTCGGACAGCAGCCCGAACACCGCCAGACGCCGCCCCACCACAGGCCGCCGCGCCAGGCGCTCGGCCAGGTACTGTGCCGCGTGAGGGTTATGGCCGACATCCAGCAACAGGTTCAAACGCTTGCCTTGCCAATCGAACTGACGACGATCGAGGCGCCCGACCACACGGGTCGCCTGCAACGCCTGGACGATTTGCCCGGCATCCCACGGCAAGCCCAGCAACAGATAGGCCTGGAGCGCCAGCGCGGCGTTTTCCATCGGCAGGTCCAGCAAGGGCAGGTCGTGCAACTCCACCGGGTTGCCCCGCAGGTCGCTGCCGCGCCATTGCCAATGCTGCTCGGTCATCGCCAGATCGAAATCCCGCCCACGTAGAAAGAACGGGCAGTTCAATTCACGAACCTTGTCCAACAACGGCTGGGGGGGATTGAGATCGCCGCAAAGCGCAGGCGCGCCCTGGCGAAAGATGCCGGCCTTCTCGAAGGCCACTGATTCGCGGGTATCACCCAGATAATCGGCATGGTCCACGCCAATGCTGGTGACCAGCGCAATGTCTGCGTCCACCAGATTGACCGTATCCAGCCGCCCGCCCAGGCCGACTTCCAGCACGACCGCATCGAGACCGGCACGGGCGAACAACCAGAATGCCGCCAGGGTGCCCATCTCGAAATAAGTGAGGGTTGTATCGCCTCGCCCGGTTTCCACGGCAGCAAAGGCTTCGCACAGCTGGGCGTCAGAGGCTTCGACGCCATTCACCTGCACCCGCTCGTTGTAGCGCAGCAGGTGCGGCGAGCTGTAGACACCGACGCTCAGCCCCTGGGCCCGCAGCAGCGAAACCACGAAGGCGCAGGTAGAGCCCTTGCCGTTGGTGCCGGTGACGGTAATGACCCGGGGCGCCGGCTTGGCGAGTCCCATGCGGGACGCTACCGTTTGCGAGCGCTCCAACCCCATGTCGATGGCCGATGGATGCAACTGCTCGAGGTAGGCAAGCCAATCGCCCAGGGTGCGTTGAATCATAGCCCGGCAGGCACCGGCGGAACCACGATCGGCTCGATCGGCGCGGCGACGAAAGTCGGCGTCGGCAGCCCCGTCAGTTGAGCCAGCAGATTGCCCAGGCGCGGACGCAGCTCCTGGCGATGGATGATCATGTCGATGGCGCCGTGCTCCAGCAGGAACTCACTGCGCTGGAAGCCTTCCGGCAACTTTTCACGCACGGTCTGCTCAATCACGCGCGGGCCGGCAAAGCCAATCAGGGCTTTCGGCTCGCCGACGATCACGTCGCCGAGCATCGCCAGGCTGGCGGAAACACCACCATAGACCGGATCGGTCAGCACCGAGATGAACGGAATGCCCTCTTCACGAAGACGCGCCAACACCGCGGAGGTCTTGGCCATTTGCATCAGGGAGATCAGCGCTTCCTGCATCCGCGCACCGCCGGAAGCGGCGAAGCAGATCATCGGGCAACGCTTTTCCAAAGCGTAGTTGGCGGCACGAACGAAGCGCTCACCGACGATGGCGCCCATGGAACCGCCCATGAAGGAGAACTCGAAAGCCGAAACCACCACTGGCATACCCAGCAGGGTGCCACTCATGGACACCAACGCATCTTTTTCGCCGGTCTGCTTCTGGGCTGCGGTCAGGCGATCCTTGTATTTCTTGCCATCGCGGAATTTCAGGCGATCCACTGGCTCCAGGTCGGCACCCAGCTCAACACGACCTTCGGCATCGAGGAAAATGTCGATACGGGCACGCGCACCGATGCGCATGTGGTGATTGCACTTGGGGCAAACGTCCAGGGTCTTTTCCAGCTCGGGGCGGTACAGCACCGCTTCGCAGGATGGACACTTGTGCCACAGACCTTCAGGCACCGAGCTTTTTTTCACCTCGGAACGCATGATCGAAGGGATCAGTTTGTCTACCAACCAGTTGCTCATGCTTTCTTTCTCCAGTACCGGCGACCCGAACGCTTTGGTTCGCGGCCCCGCGTATGCCCTTGAGCTAAATTCATTGTGCGCCGAGTCGAGGGGCCGCCACGGTCAGTGCAAAACATGACCTGCGTGCAACCCAACCTTCCTCAGCCATCCCGGCAACCGCACGGCGGCTACCACTTCGCTATCGGCCCACCCGGAGGCGGCACCTGCCTGCTTTGTACAGTGCTGGTATGGACGGCGGCAGTCTGCCAGCCGTCACATTGACGACTGGCTACTGCGCACAGCGGCCATGAATGCACGAATCTTTACAGGGTCCTTGATGCCCTTGCTCTGCTCCACGCCCCCGCTCACGTCCACCGCGTAAGGGCGAACCTGGCGAATGGCCTGAGCCACGTTCTCCACCGTCAGGCCACCGGCCAGGATAATCGGTTTCTCCAAGCCCTGGGGCACCAGTGACCAATCGAACGCTTCGCCGGTCCCTCCGGGAACGCCTTCCACATAGGTGTCCAGCAAAATGCCGCTGGCACTGGCGAAAGCTGCGCAACTGGTGGCGATGTCATCCCCGGCCTTGACCCGCAACGCCTTGATGTAAGGACGATGCCAACCTTCGCAATCGGCTGGGGTCTCATCGCCATGGAACTGCAACAAGCCCAGCGGCACCGCATCGAGTATTTCGCCCAACTCCCAACGACTGGCATTGACGAACAGGCCCACCGGGGTCACGAACGGCGGCAAGGCCTGGAGGATCGCCCTCGCCTGCTGCACCGTCACCGCGCGCGGGCTCTTGGCGTAGAACACCAGCCCGATGGCGTCGGCCCCGGCCTCGACCGCTGCCAACGCGTCCTCGACGCGGGTGATCCCGCAAATCTTGCTGCGAACGACCGGCATGGTGGGTAAAACCTCAGGCAAATCCGTGAAAGTCCCGGATGGTAGCAAATGCTGCGCAGAGCGTCAGCCGTCGAGTTCCGAGAAGCCTGTGAGGAAATGTGGCCCCACGTAACGCTCCGGCAGTTCGAATTCATCGCGATATTCGACCTGTACCAGGTACAAGCCAAACGGGTGCGCCGTGACGCCACCGGAGCGACGGACACGACTGTCGAGCACTTCCTTGATCCACTCCACCGACCGTTCGCCAGCACCAATGGTCATCAGCACGCCGGCAATGTTGCGCACCATGTGATGCAGGAACGCGCTGGCGCGGATATCGAGCACGATCATCTTGCCATGACGGGTCACGCGCAGGTGATGCAACTCCTTGATCGGCGACTTGGCCTGGCACTGGCCGGCACGGAAGGCGCTGAAGTCATGGACGCCGACCAGATATTGCGCGGCCTCGGCCATGCGTTCGACGTCCAGCGGGCGGTGATTCCAGGTGATTTCTTCGTTCAGGTGCGCCGGGCGGATCTGATCGTTGTAGATCACGTAGCGATAACGCCGGGCGATGGCCTTGAAGCGTGCATGGAAATGCGCCGGCATCACCTTGGCCCAACTGACGCTGACGTCGTGGGGCAAGTTGATGTTGGCACCCATCACCCAGGCCTTCATCGAACGCTCGACCCGAGTGTCGAAATGCACCACCTGGCCACAGGCATGCACGCCAGCATCGGTACGGCCGGCGCAATGCAGCGACACGGGCGAGTCGGCGACTTTGGACAGGGCTTTTTCAAGGGTTTCCTGCACCGTCAATACACCGGAAGCCTGGCGCTGCCAGCCACGATAGCGCGAGCCTTTGTATTCAACGCCCAAGGCGATCCGGAAAAAGCCATCAGCCGCCATTTCGGCGGCCGGGTTGTCTATGTTTGCCAAGGAATTACAGCCTGCTGAGGTACGCAAAGACGGGCATTATAAGGCCGATGGCTTGGGATGCCAGTCCGACGGGTGATCCTGTGTTGAATGGACTGGCGCTATCGCGAGCAAGCTTTGCTTCCACAGGGGATTTGCGGTGGGAGCAAGCTTGCTCGCGATGAGGCCAGCCCAAACACCCGCAAATCCCACCACAAACAAAAACGGCAGCCTCACCGGCTGCCGCTTTTGTATAACCACTGACTCAAGCCAGGCGCGACAACATTTCCTGCGCTTCGCTCTTCTGAGTGGCGTCGCCTTCGCTGAGGACTTCGCCGAGGATGTCGCGGGCGCCGTCGTTGTCGCCCATGTCGATGTAGGCCTGGGCCAGATCGAGCTTGGTCGCCACTTCGTCGGTACCGCTAAGGAAGTCGAAGTCCGGCTCTTCTTCAGCACCGACCAAGGCATCTTCGGCGGTAAACGTCGGCTGCCCCAGGTTGTCGGACAGGCGATCCAGTTCGGCGTTTACATCGTCCAACTCTGACTCGAAGGCATCCTTGGGCGCATCGTGCGCGTCCATTTCGTCAGACAGGGACAGATCGAAGTCCGCCGGTAGCTCAAGATCATCGGCCAGCGTGTCGGCCACGGCTGGTGTTTCAGTCGCAGGCAACTCCAGGCCCTTGAGGTCGTCGTCCAGGTCGAGCAGGAAGTCTTCATCGTCGAGCGCCGGGATCGGAGTCGGGGCATCGGCGCCCAGGTCCAGGTCGAACTCCGACAGGTCGTCCAAGCTTTCGTTGGCTTCAGCCTGCTGCTTGAGCACCGACTCGAAACTCAGATCGTCGTCTTCCGGGAACGCGTCCAGCTCAGCGACAGGCTCTGGCGGCGGCGCAACCGGGGTCGTTTCCAGGTCATCCAGGCTCAAGTCGAAGGCGTTGTCCAGTTCTTCGTCAGTCGGCGTCTTGTCTTCCAGCAGGTCCTTGACGTACTGCGCGTCCAGCTCGGCTGCCACTGTCGCGGCGGCCAAGCCTGCGGTGGTGGCGACCACCATGGCCGGGAAACGGCTTTTCAGCTGTTCGACCTGAGCGAAGTTTTCGCCATTGGCCACCAATTGGCGTTCCTGGGCGACGAAGGCGTCGCGGTCGCCCTGCTGACCGTAGACTTCCATCAGCTTCAAGCGCAGATCACTGCGCTGAGGCTCAGCCTTGATGCCCTGCTCAAGCAGATCGGCAGCCTGGTTCAAGCGACCGCGGTCGATATGGGACTGGGCCTGAGGCAGCACGTCGTCGGAACGATCGGCAGCCGGAGCCACCAATGGCGCCGCGATAGGCGGTGTGACCACTACGGGCGCGACCACCGGAGCCGGCTTGGGTACTGGCGCAGGAGCGGGTGCAGGTTTTGGCTCGAGCGTTACGCTAGGCGATGGAACCTCAATGCCCTCAAAGCTGCTCGGGGGCAGATCGAGCTCCGGGGAGAAGTCAGCCTCCTCCTCGAGGGCACGGGCCATGCGCAAATGTTTTTCCGCTTCCTGCTGGGCCTTGCGGCGACGGGCGAGCAACACCAGCAGCAATACCAGGAGCAGCGCACCGCCGCCAATCAATCCCAGCAGGATCGGATTGGTCAGCAGGTCGTTGTATTTTTGCTCGTTGGAGGCGCCAGGCGGCGTCGCTTCCGGGGCCGCCTCTGGCGCAGGCGCAGTCGTCGGGGCCTGCGCCGCTGGCGCAGGGGTCAACTCTGCGGACATTGCAGGAGGCACCTCACCAGCAGGTGTCTCGCCAGCAGGAGGAATGGCGACACCTTCAGCCTGCATTTTGGCCAGTTGATTGTTCTTCAGCTCGATCAGGCGCTGCAGTTTGTCCAGTTGGCTCTGCAGATCCGCCATGCGGCTTTTCAGCTCCTCGTTATCCCGGCGAGCCGAGTCGAGGCTTTCCTGGGTGACGGCAAGCTTGTTGGTGAGCGCCTGGGCATCGCCAGCAGCGCCCTTGCCGCCCGCCTTCGCTGCGTCAGCCGACACCAGGCTCAAGTTATCGCGACCGGCAGCCTGTGCCGGCGCGCCTTCACCACGGCCACGCTTGGTGCCATCCAACTGTTGCTTGCCAGCACCCGCCACGCCACGACGACCCGAGCGCCAGGCGGCGTTCTGCGCAGCCACTTCAGCGATGGCCTGGGGTTGCGGCAATGCAGTGCTTTGCACCGGGTCCGGCAGGCGCAGCACCTGACCGGTCTTGAGCAGGTTGATGTTGCCGTTGATGAACGCGTTCGGGTTCAACGCCTGGATCGCCAACATGGTTTGCTGGACCGACCCACCGTTTCGCGCCTTGGCGGCGATTTCCCACAGGGTATCGCGCGGCGTAGTGGTGTATTGCGAAGGCTTGGTCGCCCCGGTGACCGGCGTGGACACGACCTGGGGTGGTTTCGCCCGGGCGGCGTCGGCGGCCTCTGGCGAGAACTTGGAGGGATCGAGCAATACGCTGTAGTCACGCAGCAGACGGCCGTTGGGCCACATCACCTGCACCAGGAATTTGACCATCGGTTCAGACAGCGGCCGGCTGGACGTTACCCGCAGGACACTCTTGCCATTGGCGTTGATCACCGGGGTGAAGCTCAGATCGCTGAGAAAGGCCGGGCGGACAACTCCGGCCTTGGCGAAGTCTTCGGGCGAGGCCAGGCTCGGCACGACTTCGGCAGCGGTCAACTGCTGGACGTCGAGCAGTTGGATCTCGGCGACCAGAGGCTGGTTCGGCGTCGACTTCAGGGTCAATTCCCCGAGCCCGAGCGCTTGCGCCATACCGGAGGACAGCGCCGAGGCGGCCGCTATTGCTAACACCAGTTTGCGAACTTGAACCATAGCCTCTTCCTTTGTTTGAACATTCCTCGGCCAGCGAGAAGGTATTGATGCCGCTGCCGTAAGGCATTGCGCGCAGCCCCGAAGCGACGGTGCGCGCGATCATTTCATTCATGCCCCGGGAAAGTCCCAGAGGGATGTTCGCCTTCAGCACTCCGACCAAGCATAGCGCCCAGCTAGAATCATTCGACAAATTGATGCCAAGTATCTTTTACAGCAAGTCTTTTATCAACAACTCAGCCACCTGCACGGCATTGAGCGCCGCGCCCTTGCGCACGTTATCTGACGTCAGCCACATATTTAGTTCCGCCGGATCGTCGATGCCGCCGCGCACACGACCAACGTAGACCACATCCTGCCCCACCGCATCGCCCACCGCCGTCGGGTAATCGCCCGCATCCACCAGCTCGATACCCGGCGCTGTTTCCAACGCCGCATTGACCTTGGCCAGGTCGATGGGACTCGCAGACTGCACAGTCACGCTAAAGCTATCGCCAAAAAACACCGGGGCTTGAATGCAAGTGACGGAAATCTTTAACAAAGGTTGATTCAGCACCTGGCGCAACTCGCGGACCAGGCGCTTTTCCAGCTGCGTATGGCCCTGCTCGTCCGGGGTCCCGACCTGGGCCAGCAGGTTGAACGCCATCTGCCGATCAAAGAATTTTGGCTCCAGCGGACGGGCGTTGAGCAGTTCGGCGGTCTGGCGCGCCAACTCGCTCACGGCCACACGCCCCTGGGCCGAAACGGCGAGGCTGGCGGTCAGGCTGATACGCTGCAAATCCAGGCATTCGCGCAGCGGCGCCAGCACGACCGCCAAGGCCGCGGCCGAAGCACTGGGGCTGCTGACCTGCAACGGCTTGCTCAAACCAGCGAGCACCTGGGCATTGGCTTCTGGCACGACCTGCGGCGCCTGTTCGGGTGGCAAGGCGCCAGACAGGTCGATCAGCGCACAGCCAGCCGCCGTGGCCCGTGGAGCGAAACTCAGGGTCACCGCCGGGCCGGCAGCGAAAAACACCAGCTGGACTTTGCCGAAATCGAACTCGTCGACTTCGCGCACCCGCACGTTTTTGCCGCGGAACATCACCGAGCTGCCTGCCGATTCGCTGCTGGCCAGCAGGTGCAGGTTACCGACCGGGAAGTCTCGCTCTTCGAGAATCTGGACGAGGGTTTCGCCGACAGTACCGGTGGCGCCGATCACGGCAATATCAAAGGACTGGCTCATGGATCTACCTCAGGTAAAACGTGGGGAGCGGCACTTTACCGGGTGGTGGGTATGCAGGCAATTGGCCGGAGGGTTTGCAGCGCCTGGCTGGCCTGCTCGCGAAGACGCCAGTTCAGCCCTCCCCCTAAAACTGCCTCCCAATAAAAAACCCGCACCTCTCACAAGGCACGGGTTCTTTCACAGCAACATCCAATCAACGCTCGAGCAGGATCCGCAGCATGCGACGCAGCGGTTCGGCCGCGCCCCACAGCAGTTGGTCGCCGACGGTGAAGGCACCGACGAATTGCGAACCCATGTTCAGTTTGCGCAGACGGCCTACCGGTACATTCAGGGTGCCGGTGACCTTGGTCGGGCTCAGCTCCTGCATGCTGATTTCGCGATTGTTCGGCACCAGCTTGACCCAAGGGTTGTGCTGGCTGATCAGCCCTTCGATGTCGGCGATCGGCACGTCTTTGTTCAGCTTGATGGTCAGCGCCTGGCTGTGGCAGCGCATGGCGCCGATGCGCACGCAGATGCCATCCACCGGGATCGGGCTCTTGAAGCGACCCAGGATCTTGTTGGTTTCGGCCTGGGCCTTCCACTCTTCGCGGCTCTGGCCGTTGGGCAGTTCCTTGTCGATCCAGGGGATCAGGCTGCCGGCCAGCGGTACGCCGAAGTTCTCGGTTGGGTAGGCATCGCTGCGCATCGCCTCGGCGACCTTGCGATCAATGTCGAGGATGGCGCTGGCCGGGTTGGCCAGGTCATCGGCGACGGCGGCGTGGGTGGCGCCCATCTGCTTGATCAGCTCACGCATGTTCTGCGCGCCGGCACCGGACGCCGCCTGGTAGGTCATGGCGCTCATCCACTCCACCAGGCCGGCTTCGAACAAGCCGCCCAGGCCCATCAGCATCAGGCTGACGGTGCAGTTGCCGCCGATGTAGTTCTTGGTGCCCGCGTCCAGCTGCTGGTCGATGACCTTGCGGTTCACCGGGTCGAGGACGATCACCGCGTCGTCCTGCATGCGCAGGCTGGAAGCGGCGTCGATCCAGTAACCCTGCCAGCCGGCTTCACGCAGCTTGGGGAAGACTTCGCTGGTGTAGTCGCCACCCTGACAGGTCAGGATCACGTCGAGAGTCTTGAGCTCTTCGATGCTGTAGGCATCCTTGAGTACGCCAGTGTCCTTGCCCACGGAAGGGCCCTGGCCACCGACATTGGAAGTGGTGAAGAACACCGGCTCAATGAGATCGAAATCCTGCTCTTCCAGCATTCGCTGCATGAGCACGGAACCGACCATGCCGCGCCAACCGATCAGACCTACACGTTTCATCGCAACTACACCTATACAAAAGTGGGCCACCGTCGAAGCGGTGGGCCCGAAAGATTACAGATTCCGCAGCGCGGCGACTACTGCATCGCCCATTTGCTGCGTACCCACTTTGGTACAACCTTGCGACCAGATATCGCCGGTGCGCAAGCCTTGGTCCAAGACCATGCTGACGGCTTTTTCGATCGCGTCGGCGGCATCGTTCAAGTTGAAGCTGTAGCGCAGCATCATCGACACCGACAGAATGGTCGCCAACGGGTTGGCAATGCCCTGCCCAGCGATGTCCGGCGCCGAACCGTGGCACGGCTCGTACATGCCCTTGTTGTTGGCATCCAGGGAAGCCGACGGCAGCATGCCGATGGAACCGGTGAGCATCGACGCCTCGTCGGACAGGATGTCGCCGAACAGGTTGTCGGTAACGATCACGTCAAACTGCTTCGGCGCACGCACCAGTTGCATGGCGGCGTTGTCGACGTACATGTGGCTCAGCTCGACGTCCGGGTAATCCTTGGCCACCTGCTCGACCACTTCACGCCACAATTGGCTGGAGGCCAGCACGTTGGCCTTGTCCACCGAGCACAGCTTCTTGCCACGCACGCGGGCCATGTCGAAGCCGACCCGGGCGATACGGCGGATTTCGCTTTCGCTGTACGGCAGGGTGTCGTAGGCCTGGCGCTCGCCATTTTCCAGTTCACGGGTACCGCGCGGGGCGCCGAAGTAGATACCGCCGGTCAACTCGCGGACGATGAGAATGTCCAGCCCCGAGACGATTTCCGGCTTCAGGCTCGACGCATCGGCCAGTTGCGGGTAAAGAATCGCCGGACGCAGGTTGCCGAACAGGCCCAGTTGCGCGCGAATCTTCAGCAGGCCGCGCTCGGGGCGGATGTCGCGTTCAATCTTGTCCCATTTCGGGCCGCCCACGGCGCCCAGCAGCACGGCATCGGCTGCACGGGCACGGTCCAGGGTTTCATCCGCCAGGGGCACGCCGTGCTTGTCGATGGCTGCGCCGCCGATCACGTCGTGGCTAAGCTCGAAGCCCAGGCCGTACTTGTCGTTCGCCAACGCCAGGACCTTGACCGCTTCGGCCATGATTTCCGGGCCAATGCCATCACCTGGGAGAATCAGAATCTGCTTGCTCATGCTTTCCTCGTTTGCTCTGTCGGCACACGCCTGGGCTTTGTACCCAACGCCTGGCCGGGAAAAATGCTATCGCTCGGCCCACAGCACCAGTACATCTGTACTGAACGAACCATCGGCTTCAATCTGAAAATATTCACGCACTTCGTCACCCATCGAACGCTGCAGCTGGAGAATCGCCGCACGCATCACCTCGGGGGTACGCATGCGCTCGACCCAGGAACGGTACTCCAGGCGCAGGCGTTGGCGCGAGGTGCTACGGGTGTGCAACCCCGCTTCGCTGATCTGGCGCAACCACTCGCCGGCAGAATAATCACGCACATGGCTGGTGTCGCGCAGCACTTCGACGCTTTGCAAGTAGGTGTCCAGCAACGGCATGCCAGGCGACAGAACGTCGATGAACGCCACCACGCCGCCCGGCTTGAGCACCCGGCGCACTTCGCGCAACGCCAGGCCCAGATCGCTCCAATGATGCGCGGAATAGCGGCTGAACACGAAGTCGAACTCAGCGTCGGCGAACGGCAGGCGCTCAGCGGCACCGCATACCGTGCTGATATTGCCCAGGCCACGCTCGGCCGCCGCCGTGGCGACCACGTCGAGCATTTGCTGGGACAAATCATAAGCCACCACTTCACCGGCCAGCGGCGCCACGTGGAAACTCACATGGCCGGCACCGCACCCCAGGTCCAGCACCCGGGCATCGCCACGACCAGTCAACGCAGCTTGTAGCTGCGCGAATTCAGCGCCCTGGGCGTGCACGGCACTGCTCAGATAGGCCGAGGCCTGTTCACCGAATTGCTTTTGTACAACCTGACTGTGGGCGGTGCTGGTCATGGGGACTTCCTTTTGGGGTGTAGCCTTGTGGTGTCAGTACTGCTCGCGAGAGGTCAGCACTGACTACATCAATTTCAGATCAATCAAACATCGCGGAACAACCAAGGCTGGCTCGCCCGGTGCTTGGCCTCGAACGCGGCAATTGCCTCGCCGTCCTGCAAAGTGAGGCCGATATCGTCCAGGCCATTGAGCAGGCAATGCTTGCGGAACGCGTCGATCTCGAAACCCAGCACCTTGCCGTCGGGACGGGTCACGGTCTGGGCGGCCAGGTCGATCTGCAATTGGTAGCCGGGGTTGGCCTCGACCTGCTGAAACAGCTCATCCACGTCAGCATCGCTGAGGATGATCGGCAGCAAGCCGTTCTTGAAGCTGTTGTTGAAGAAGATGTCGGCATAGCTCGGCGCGATGATGCTGCGCAAACCGTACTCTTCCAGGGCCCACGGCGCGTGCTCGCGGCTCGAGCCGCAGCCGAAGTTCTCGCGGGCCAGCAACACGCTGGCGCCTTGGTAACGCTCGGCGTTGAGCACGAAATCCTTGTTCAACGGCCGCTTGGAGTTGTCCTGGTACGGCTGGCCGACATCCAGGTAGCGCCACTCGTCGAACAGGTTCGGGCCGAAGCCAGTGCGCTTGATGGACTTCAAGAACTGCTTGGGGATGATCTGGTCGGTGTCGACGTTGGCACGATCCAAAGGCGCGACAAGACCAGTGTGCTGGGTAAAAGCTTTCATGCTGCGCTCCTTCAGATCAATTCGCGGACGTCGACGAAACGGCCGTTGACAGCGGCCGCCGCGGCCATGGCCGGGCTCACCAGGTGCGTACGGCCACCGGCGCCCTGACGGCCTTCGAAGTTACGGTTGGAGGTGGAGGCGCAATGCTCGCCCGACTCCAAACGGTCCGGGTTCATCGCCAGGCACATCGAGCACCCCGGCTCACGCCATTCGAAACCGGCTTCGAGGAAAATCTTGTCCAGCCCTTCCGCTTCAGCCTGGGCCTTCACCAGGCCCGAGCCCGGCACCACGATGGCCTGCTTGATGGTCGAAGCCACCTTGCGCCCCTTGGCGATCACCGCCGCGGCGCGCAGGTCTTCGATCCGCGAGTTGGTGCAAGAGCCGATGAACACACGGTCGAGCTGAATGTCGGTGATCGCCTGGTTGGCGCTCAAGCCCATGTATTTCAAGGCACGGACGATGGAGTCCCGCTTGACCAGGTCCATTTCCTTGGCCGGATCCGGTACGTTCTGGTCCACCGCCAACACCATCTCAGGCGAAGTGCCCCAGCTGACCTGTGGCTTTATCTGCGCTGCATCGAGCTCGACCACGGTATCGAACTTGGCATCGGCATCGGAGACCAGGTCTTTCCAGGCCTCGACCGCCATGTCCCATTCAGCACCCTTTGGCGAGAACGGACGGCCCTTGACGTATTCCACGGTTTTTTCATCGGCAGCCACCAGGCCAACGCGGGCACCGGCCTCGATGGACATGTTGCAGATGGTCATGCGGCCTTCGACGGACAAGTCGCGGATCGCGCTGCCGGCGAACTCGATGGCATGGCCGTTACCGCCAGCGGTGCCGATCTTGCCGATTACCGCCAGGACGATGTCCTTGGCGGTCACGCCGAACGGCAACTCGCCCTCGACGCGCACCAGCATGTTTTTCATTTTCTTGGCGACCAGGCACTGCGTGGCGAGCACATGCTCCACCTCGGAGGTGCCGATGCCATGGGCCAGGGCGCCGAAAGCACCGTGGGTCGAGGTGTGCGAATCGCCGCAGACCACGGTCATGCCAGGCAAGGTCGCACCCTGCTCCGGGCCGATGACGTGGACGATGCCTTGGCGCACGTCATTCATCTTGAATTCGACGATGCCGTATTCGTCGCAGTTATCATCGAGGGTCTGGACCTGCAAGCGCGAGACCTGGTCGGCAATGGCTTCGATGCCGCCCTTGCGCTCCGGGGTGGTCGGTACGTTGTGGTCCGGGGTCGCGATGTTGGCATCGATGCGCCAAGGCTTGCGCCCGGACAGGCGCAGGCCTTCGAAGGCTTGCGGCGAAGTCACCTCGTGGATGATGTGGCGATCGATGTAGATCAGCGCCGAGCCATCGTCGCGCTGCTTGACCAAATGCGAATCCCAGAGCTTGTCGTAGAGCGTTTTGCCGGCCATCGGACGGTTCCTCATCAGCTTGTTTCTATGCCCCGGGCCTTGAACGAATCAATAACCCCTTGGCTTGTGAGGCTGATCCTATGGGGTTACATTAAATAACTCAAATTCATATTTTTCATACTTTGCATAACCAACTGGAATTCGACCGGAACCGCCATGGACCTCGCCAACCTCAATGCCTTTATAGCCATCGCCGAGACGGGCAGTTTCTCCGGCGCCGGCGAACACCTGCACCTGACCCAGCCGGCCATCAGCAAGCGCATTGCCGGCCTCGAACAACAGCTCAAGGTGCGCCTGTTCGACCGCCTCGGCCGAGAAGTAGGCCTGACCGAGGCCGGCCGGGCCCTGTTGCCACGGGCCTATCAGATCCTCAACGTGCTGGACGACACCCGTCGGGCCCTGACCAATCTGACCGGCGAAGTGACTGGGCGCCTGACGCTCGCCACCAGCCACCACATAGGCCTGCACCGCCTGCCACCGCTATTGCGCGAATTCACCCGGCGCTACCCCCAGGTGGCGCTGGATATCCAGTTCCTGGATTCGGAAGTGGCCTACGAAGAAATTCTTCATGGCCGAGCGGAACTGGCCGTCATCACCCTCGCCCCCGAACCCCACACGCTGGTACGGGCCACACCGGTGTGGGACGACCCCTTGGATTTCGTGGTCGCCCCGGAACACGCATTGCTGGAAAACGGCGCGGTCAGCCTGGCAGACATTGCCTTGCATCCGGCGGTTTTCCCGGGGGGCAACACGTTTACCCATCACATCGTGCAACGACTGTTCGAAGCCCAGGGCCTGACGCCGAACATCGCCATGAGCACCAACTACCTGGAAACCATAAAAATGATGGTCTCCATCGGCCTGGCCTGGAGCGTCTTGCCGCGCACCATGCTCGACGAACAGGTGGCACGTATTCCTTTGCCGGGCATACAACTCAGTCGCCAACTAGGCTATATCTTGCACACCGAACGGACGCTGTCGAACGCCGCACGGGCTTTCATGGCCTTACTGGACGCACAAATCGATTTGCCAGGGACAAAGGCATAGGTTGTGCCCCACCTGTAGGGCCCGAATGCTTGTGCTTTATGCCAAAACCCGCTCAAGGCTCGCTAGATAATGCCCAAACCCGCTGACCACCTTCCGCCCTTGCCGCGCATTCAGGCGCTCGACCCGAAACGGTCCGAGCAGAGCTGGGACAGCGCGCCGCAGTTGCTGGCCGCCCTGAACGGTGCGCGACTGGGGGCCTGGTCGTGGGACATCGACAGCGGACAGATCAGTTGGTCCCGCGGCACCCAGGCCCTGTTCGGCTTCGATCCGCGCCAGCCATTGCCCGCGGATGTGGACTATCTGGACCTGCTACTGCCCGAAGACCGGGCCCGGGCCGTGCGCGCCTTTCACGCCGCAGTGGCCGGGGCGCCTCTGGAACAGGCGATGCACCACCGCATCGTCTGGCCCGACGGCAGCCTGCACTGGCTGGAGATCAGCGGCAGCGTGCTACCCGACAAGCACGGTCGTCCGCGCATGATCGGGGTGATCCGTGAAATCACCCATCAGCGCGAGCGGGAACAGGCGCTGAGCAGCTCGGAAAAACGTTTTGCCACGCTGTTCCACCTGAGCCCGAACATGGTACTGCTGACCCGCCAGGAAGACGGGATGATCAGCGAGGCCAACCAGTATTTCGAAAGCCTGTTCGGCTGGCCACGGCACGATGTGATCGGCCGGACCACCCTGGAACTGGGCTTGTGGGTCGATCCCGGGCAACGGACAAAACTGCTGGAAGTCCTCAAGGCCAGCGGCGAACTGGCGAGCATGGAGGTGGAACTGCGGACCAGCAACGGCCAGATCCACAGCGGCCTGCTCAGCGCGCAGAAAGTCGAGCTGGAGGGCCAACCCTACCTGTTGAGCACCTTCCTCGACACCACAGAGCGCAAACTCTCCGAACAGGCCCTCAAGGACAGCCAGGAGCGCCTGGACCTGGCCCTCGACTCAGCGCAACTGGGCACCTGGGACTGGCACATTCCCAGCGGCATGCTCTACGGCTCTGCCCGGGCCGCGCAGCTCCATGGCCTGGAACCCAAGCCGTTCCACGAATCGTTCGATGCGTTTTTCGAAGGCGTCCCCACTGAAGAACGCAACAACATGCGCAACGCCTATCGCAGCCTGCGCGAGGGCCCAGCGGGCAACTATCAGTTGACCTACCGCGTGCAACTGCCGGACGGCAGCTCGCGCTACCTGGAAAGCCGCGCCCGCCTCTACCGCAACGACGACGGCAGCCCATTGCGCATGGCTGGCACCTTGCTCGACATCACCGACCAGGTGGAGCGTGAGCAGAGCCTGGCCGCCTCGGAAGAAAAATTCGCCACGCTGTTCCAGGTCAGCCCCGACCCCATCTGCGTCACTCACCAGGACAGCGGACGGTTCCTTGAGATCAATTCCAGCTTCACCCAGACCTTCGGTTGGACCGCCAGCGACGTGATCGGCCTCGACGCCGACGAAATCGGCCTCTGGGACGCCTCCGGCAGCAGCCTGCAACGCATCGAACGAGTGATCCGCGAACAATCGCTGAACAATGTCGCCATCGTCGCCCACCATAAGAACGGCCAGTCAATGACCTGTGTGATTTCCAGCCGGCAAATCAACGTCGGCAACCAGCCCTGCATCGTCACGACCTTGCGGGACATCACACAACAACAACGCTCAGAAGCCGCCCTCAAAGCCAGCGAAGAGAAATTCGCCAAGGCGTTTCATTCCAGCCCCGACGCCATCACCATCACCGAGTTCGAAAGCGGTCGCTACCTGGAAGTCAACGACGGTTTCTGCCGGTTGACCGGCTACCGCGCCGACGAAGTGATTGGGCGTACGGTCTACGAAGTGGGGATCTGGGCCGAAGAAAAACAGCGCGCCGCGCTGCTGGCCGAACTGCAACTCAAGGGCCGCGTAGTCCACCAGGAAATGCTTGGGCGCAATAAACTCGGGGATATCCTCACCGTGGAAGTGTCGGTCGAGCCCATCACCCTCAATGAAACCGCGTGCCTTCTGCTGACCGCCCGGGACGTGAGCCTGCTGCGCAATGCCGAAGCTCAGATTCGCCACCTGGCCTACCACGACCCATTGACCAACCTGCCCAACCGGGCCTTGCTGATGGACCGGCTGAGCCAGCAGATCGCCCTGCTCAAACGCCACAACCTGCGCGGCGCCCTGCTGTTTCTCGACCTGGACCACTTCAAGCACATCAACGACTCCCTCGGTCACCCGGTGGGCGACACCGTACTGAAGATCATCACCGCGCGCCTGGAAGCCAGCGTGCGCCTGGAAGACACCGTCGCACGACTGGGCGGCGATGAGTTCGTGGTGCTGCTCAGCGGCCTGGAAGGCTCGCGTAGCGATGTCAGCAAGCAAGTGCAGACCCTGGCCAACACCCTGCGCGAACTGCTCTCGGAACCGATGTTTCTCGATGGCCAGCGCCTGCAGGTCACGCCGAGCATCGGTATGGCGCTGATTCCCGACCACGGTTCCACGCCCACCGATTTGCTCAAGCGCGCCGACATTGCGCTGTACCGCGCCAAGGACTCAGGGCGCAACACCTCGCAGATGTTCCACACCATCATGCAAAAAGCCGCCAGCGAACGGCTGCGCATGGAGACCGACCTGCGCCTTGCCCTGGCCCGTGGCGAGTTCAGCGTGCATTTCCAGCCTCAGGTCGATGCCCGGGACAACCGCATCATCGGCGCCGAAGCCCTGGTGCGCTGGCATCATCCGGACCTGGGCGCCCAATCGCCCAATGAATTCATCAAAGTGCTGGAAGACAGTGGCCTGATCCTGGAAGTCGGGACCTGGATCCTCGATGAAGCCTGCGCCGGCTTCAAGCAACTGATCGCCAAGGGCAAGATCGATCCCCAGCAATTCAGCCTCTGCGTGAACATCAGCCCACGGCAATTCCGCCAGAGCGACTTTGTCGAACGCATCGAAAATAGCCTCGTCACTCACGACCTGCCCTTCGCCCTGCTGAAACTGGAAATCACCGAAGGTATCGTGATCCAGAACCTGGACGACACCATCGCCAAGATGCGCCGGCTCAAGAAGCTGGGGGTGAGCTTTGCCATGGATGATTTCGGCACCGGTTATTCGTCGCTGACCTACCTCAAGCGCCTGCCGGTGGACACACTGAAAATCGACCAGTCATTCGTGCACGACGCCACCACCGACCCCAACGACGCCGAAATCATCCGCGCCATCATCGCCATGGCCCGCAGCCTCAACCTGATCACGATTGCCGAAGGGGTGGAGACCCCAGAGCAATTGCAATTCCTGCAAGGGCTCGATTGCCATCTGTACCAGGGTTATTTGCATAGCCGACCACTGCCGCTGGAGGCGTTTGAGCGGTTGTTGCGCTGATGGATTAAAGCAACTGTTCACGCGTGGTGATGCCCCAGCCGCCTTCGACATCGACATGCTTGAGGTCGAAACAATAGGTAGGCGCGGTGTAATCAGCATTGGGATTAAGGGCGACCAATGGCGCAGAACGCGCATATAGCCAGCGCTGTTCCATCTCATCCATGAAGAAAGCTCCAGGACCGGTGAGAGTATGGAGAGGTGCCAGTTTTTTCTCGGCGGGGATTGTAAAAAGCCGAGTAAGTAACGGCAAACACGGTAGCAGTGCTCCAAGCCTCAAAGAAAAGGCCCCGACATGTCGGGGCCTTCATTCACCGGCCTATCGTCCATTCAGACAATAGTGTTTCTGCACGTAAATCAATTCTGCAGCGCCGGCTGCTGCGCACCGTTGATCGGGATGCGCTTGGCTTTCGCCTCTTCCGGGATCACCCGCAGCAGGTCGATGCTCAACAGACCGTTGCTCAGGCCGGCGGACTTGATCTCGATATGATCCGCCAACCGAAAAGACAGCTTGAACGCACGCTGGGCGATGCCCTGGTGCAGGTAGGTGACGCTGTCGTTGTGGGCTTCACGTTTGCCGCCACTGATGGTCAGCACACCTTTTTCCACTTGCAGGTCCAGGTCTTCTTCCTGGAACCCGGCGGCGGCGACCACGATGCGGTACTCGTCATCACCCTGTTTTTCCACGTTGTAGGGTGGATAGCTGCTGCCCGGCTCGTTGCGCAGGGCGGTTTCGAACAAGTCGTTGAAGCGATCGAAACCTACCGAAGAACGGAACAGGGGGGCCAACGAAAATGCAGTACTCATGATTCAAATCTCCTGAAAAAGTCAGCAAGCTTTTTTGTCTCCGCGACCCGAATTCGGCATCGCGTAACCCCTATCTAGGGGCCGCCAAAAACTTTTCAAGCGTTTTTTTGATTTTTTTCAGGCCGCTTCGGTGCGCTGCACACCCAGCAAATGGCCCACCGCGTCCAGGTCGGTTTCCCGGCGCAAGGCGGTAAACAGCGCCACCGCTTCGGGGTAATTGCGAGTCAGCATCGCCAGCCACTGCTTCAAACGGCCTGGGGCCTGGCGCGGTGTCAGTTGCTCAACCACTTGCACCCAAAAGTCGTGGAGCATCGGCTGCAGCTCGGCCCAGGACAGCTCGACCACGTCCTCACCGGACCGGGCCGCGGCGATCTGTCGGGCCAAATCAGGGCGGGAAACAAGACCGCGACCGAGCATGATGTCTTCGACACCGCTAATTTCGCGGCAACGGCGCCAATCTTCCACGCTCCAGATATCGCCATTGGCGAACACCGGCACCTTGACCACTTCCTGCACCCGGGGGATCCACTCCCAGTGGGCCGGAGGCTTGTAGCCATCGACCTTGGTCCGCGCGTGCACCACGATGTGCGCTGCCCCGCCTTCGGCCAGCGCAGTGGCACACACCAGCGCGCCGTCCGGGCTGTCGAAACCCAGGCGCATCTTGGCGGTGACCGGGATGTGTTTTGGCACCGCACGACGCACGTGCTCAACGATTTCATTGAGCAGTTCCGGCTCCTTGAGCAACACCGCCCCGCCCCGGGATTTATTCACGGTCTTGGCCGGGCAACCGAAGTTCAAGTCGATAACCTCCGAGCCCAACTCGCACGCCAACGCCGCGTTTTCCGCCAGGCACACCGGATCGGAACCGAGCAACTGCACCCGCAACGGCACGCCGGCAGCCGTCTGGGCACCGGTCAGCAGCTCAGGGGCGAGCTTGTGGAAATAGGCCGGCGTGAGCAGACGGTCGTTGACACGGATGAACTCGGTGACACACCAGTCGATACCGCCAACACGGGTCAGGACATCCCGTAGGATGTTGTCGACCAACCCCTCCATGGGCGCCAGGGCAATTTGCATGGAAACACGCACTCAAACGAAAAAACGTGCGGCAGTTTACCGGATTTTGCCCACCTATCCGGCATTCACCACAAATCCCTTGTGGGAGGGTTAGCTCGCGAATGCGGTGGGTCCGCTTGCCGAGAGGTTGAATGTACCGCCGCCTTCGCGAGCAAGCCCGCTCCCACAGGGGTTATCGATCGTTCGAAAATCCTGTGCTCGCCACAAATTCCTTGGGGGAACCTGCTCGCGATAACGGAGGGTCAGTCGATGAGGACGCCGGATGGCTTCAACGCAGGACCATAACCCTCAATGAATTCCGCCGGCATGCGCTTGGGCCTGCCAGTGGACAATTCGATGCAGACGAAGGTGGTCTGGGCTCGCAGCAGCGTGATGCTGTCGCTGGGACGAATCAGCTGGAAATGCCGAGTCATCTTCAACCGCTGGTCCCAGTCGACAATCCAGGTCGCCAATTGCAGCTCATCGCCTTCATAGGCGGCTGCCAGGTAATCGATTTCATGCCGCACCACTGCCATGGCCCGGTCCAGGCGCCGATACTCCACCAGATCCAGGCCCAAGCGCTGGGAATGGCGCCACGCGCAGCGCTCGAGCCAGTTGACGTACACCGCGTTATTGGCGTGGCCCAGCCCGTCGATGTCCTCGGCATTTACCTGAAGATCAATAATGAACGGTGTTGCGCGATCCCAGCCCATGCCCCTCTCCTGGTTGAATTTGGATCGGGGCAGTGTAACGGATCCGAGCTCGACCGCCATCGCGGGGGGGGGGGGGGGGGGGGGGGGGGGGGGGGGGGGGGGGGGGGGGGGGGGGGGGGGGGGGGGGGGGGGGGGGGGGGGGGGGGGGGGGGGGG
>NZ_CAXAPD010000047.1:0-27150 GCF_963970515.1 Pseudomonas sp. RL_5y_Pfl2_73
GCAGTAATTTACGGATAAGGGCCGCTTTACGCTCAGGTGAATAGCTCGACATTACAGCTCTCTTTGACGCCCCCGATCTATCGTTTTGATAAATCAGCTCAGGCGACAACTAGCCTGACACCGGGGGGTCATCTCGTCGGCGGTGTCAGTCGACCAGATCATCCATATCTCCAGCGCCGGCACACCTGTGGCTGTACCACTGAGTACATGCGGACTCAATGACCAGAGTCGACGATTTGTAGATCGCTGGCTGGATGTGACGAAGTCAAATCTGCTGTTTTCCAAAGGTGCAATTTTGGTGGAGGGCATCGCCGAGGCGATCGTCATACCAGAACTGGCACGCATCGTTTTGCGCCAATATGGAGAGGGTAGAGACACGTTGGATGATTACGGTGTCTCGGTCATTAACCTCGGCGGAATTTACTTCAAGCATTTCATGCAACTGTTCTGCGACGTGAGCGACGAGAGCACTGGTCAGAATGTGCCGGTGCGGTGTGCTGGATTGGCCTTGCTATTGTCTTTTCGGAAGTTGGCGATGGTCTTGAAGTCCGGCATCAAGCGGCCGGTTAGCCACATCAATTCGACGTTACGCTGGGCTTCTCGCTCCAGGCGCCGGCTCGACTGAATGCGGTTGAGATAGCCGTAGATGTAGATCTTCAGGAGGATCGCAGGGTGGTAAGCAGGCCGGCCAGTATCGGCTGGAATGGCACCTTCAAAACCCAGATTGACCAGGTCTAGTTCGTCGACGAAGACGTCGACTACGCGCACCGGATTGGTATCGCTGACGTAGTCGTCGAGGCTCTCGGGAAGTAAGGTGCCTTGGCCTCGATGTTCACCTTGGATAAAGCGCTTCATGGGCGATCCCTGCGATGAAATCCTCAGAAATCATAGCAAGGGTTCGCGAAGGCGTTTTTACACACTCTCGGCCAAAAGCAGTCACTGAGTACCTGCTCTCTCACACACTACTAGACTGAACCTACACAAAGCCATGATTCCAAAATCCGGAGAATCTTTTTTTGAAGGCAGAGAAAAGCCCGGCATTTCAGCCGGGCTTTGCATAGTGCTCTAAGCGCGCCGTTTGATTGTGACCTTTGACCACAGAGTAAAGGCGACTGGGGGTGTCCAGCCTGAGTTTGATGTGTGCTCTTGCAGGCACAAATACTTATTACCTTCGTAAGTCACGCCATCGTCCTTGCAATACAGATGATTCAACTGCCACTCGGGGAACTCTGGATCAGTGATTTCTCCAGCAGTTCGAACGCTCAGGCTCTTGCTCGGAAGCGACTCATTTCCCTGAGAGTCTGTTGCCGTGACAAAGTAGCTGTACAGAGTGTTCAGCGTTAGACCTGAGTCTTCCAGCGTTAAAGCCGCCGTATGGCCTACAGCAGCCCCATTTCGGTACAGCGTGTATGTCTCGATCGGACGAGGGCCGCTTGAAGCCCCCCAACTCAAGGTCATACTGATCTCGGTTACGTCCCTGGCGGACAGATTTGCAGGAGCCGTTGGCCGGTCACCAGGCTCCGACTCGCCGTGAATCAACGGGGCGTAACGATCGTAGAACTCCCAGTTGTAGGGAACATTGTCCTTGGTAATGCCATCGTCCCAGTTAATAGACCAAGTCATCAGCCCTTTGATGGAATGGCTGGCAGCGTCGAGACGCTTGAATGCATTTACAACTGCAGCAGGATCAATCACATAGCCAGTGGCAGCAGCGTCATTGTTGGCCGGTAAGCCAATGACAAATTTGTCTGCGGGAATGGCGATGTAGTCCCGCGTGCCAGTCACCAGGCTTTCGGTCAGGTAGTAGAGGAAATCCTCTTTCATCTCATCATTGTTCTGCGCAATCCAGGCACCTTGACCACCGTTGGCCTCCTGAACCCAGATCCCATCGCCACCTTGGTTGTAGTATTGAGGCGCGATGAAGTCGTAGTATCCCTCAAGGGCCTGTATGTAGCCAACGTACTTGCCGCCAACTCTGAGATAGGGAAACTCAGGTGCCATGCTGATGATGAAATGTTTCCCTTCGCCCTTGTAGTGATCCTTCACCAGTTTCAAGGCTGCAGGCAGCACCATCATGTTGTCAGCGAAATCAATAGCGTGTTGCTCAAGGTCGATATCCAACCCATCGAAGCCGTAGACTTCAACCAACCGGATGATCTCATTTGCCAGAGGTTGTTCATCCCCTTTGTGCAACTCGATATGAGCGTCGGCGCCACCCAACGAAATCAACACAGCCCTTCCCTGACTGTTCAGTACGCCAACCTGACGGCGAAACTCGTCGTCGGAGAGGTTATAGGGTTTGAAAGTAGGAATGCCCTGGCCTTTCATAAAAGCCACAGCAACAACGTTGTAGTCCTTGGGTACATCCACCAGATCCAGGTTGGCAAACTGCCCACCTTGATAACCGTCACTATGGCCGGCTGCCCAGTTATGCCAGAAACCCATCAGAATTTTTTTATTGGCAATGTCAGGCATCAAAGATGCGGAATCACTTACTTTGGACTTCAGCCAAGAAAAATCAATTTTGGTCATTGTTCTATTCCTTCAGAACTTTACTAAGAGCCGTACATGGCCCGACTTTATTTAAAGCTCACATCAAACGCCTGATAGAACGCATTGCCGGTATCAGCGACCACCCAAAGCAGGACAATGACGTGATGACCTTGCTTACCCGTTGGCAGTTTCACTTCATGTTCAACCTTCGCCTTCAATTCGGCGGCATGCTCGTAGAAGGGAACCTGAGTATAAAAATCATCATAGAAGGACTTTGGCTCAAGCTGGGCGCGACTGATACGCTTTTCAGGATCCCAGCCATCCTTAGTAATAAACCAGCTAAAACCCCGAGTCACGTGAGGCATGGTGTATACCCATTTGACATGAAACGCCTGGCCCGGATCGACATTCAATAGAGGCCAGGTAAATGGGCGATTTAGTTTCTTGCTCATTTCCTCGTTGGTGAAGTTAACGCAGTCGCGCTCATCAGTCTTGCCACCGCTTAGGATATAACCATCCGCAGGTGGTACCAGGCTCGCGGCGTCAGTCTCATAAGGTCTTGGGAATGGGCCAGCAGTTAATGATGGGAAGTTCTTACCTCCTTCCATTGCATTAGCATGCCAGTCCAGAATAAGGCCCTCGTCTGTAGCAATAGCAGAACGACTAGGAGGGGAAATTACACGACCGTGTTTCAACTGCGGGTTGGATTCTGGGTTATTCATTGGTTCATTCCTTTGATTAATTGACCCCCTCTCTAGAGGAGAACCCTCAGGCTAGCGCAAGGTGTTGGATTGTCCACCATAAAAAATAAATACGACTACAAAATAAATAAAATACAAGCTGATAGATTTTCCCAACACCCGCCACCCCGCCTTTTCCATACAGAACAAACGGATAAGATGGTATTACCAAACTGAGTACGCGAGCAGATTCGGCTGAGACACTACTCCATTCGCACGGAACCTGTCTAATGCAAGTGGGTTGAGCGCTCGTTTCCACAGCTTTCTTCATGCGGCAGGAATGGGGCTACTGAGTTCGAGGCGTTTCTATCCGGTCTTGCGGTGTGTGGCTGCGTCTCTACCAGTACTCAGAACCAGGCGCTATCTGCCCTGATGTCGACCGACTGCTAAGGGTCGACTGCTGCCGTCTCCACCGGCGGCACTCGACCCATAGCGGACTCACAGTGCAAGAACGTTCCCGTCATCTACGCTATTCCAGCAAGCATGATGCTGAAAGCGAGGATAGGAATGACAGTCCGCCGTAGAGATGATCTTACCTATTCAATCCTGCTGATCACTCCCGTTCTCCTTTACACAAGCATGGGGGGCGATCCGCTGTACACAGGCATTTGGTACCTCGTCGGTAAGTGTCCGCGGAACACACCTTGCATAGTTAAACGGTCGCCCATTTATGCGGCAGTAACACTTTAATAGCTTAGCCAAGATGCCTTCGGCGGGCGCTTACGGCAAAACGGCCAATGCGTGCGTTTGGCTCCAACACGCAGGCACGCAAGTCCTCATCTGAAGATGGGGTTGAATCTAGTCCTTGCAGAATTAATGCTAGGCCGCCAAGAGCGCTTGCCGGAGCGTCGCGACAAGCGGCTTGGGGTCGTCCTTGCGCCAGATGGCATAGACCCTGACCCGTGAAGGAAGCCAGGGCAGCTCGCGAAATATGACGCTATCTGCAAGAAAATCCCGAAGACTCGCTTGGACAAAGGTAATGCCCAAACCTGAGGCCACCAGCCGCAAGGCTGCCAGCAGGTCATCCGCCTCTACCTTGATGTCAGGCAAGAAACCGCAAGCGGAGCAGTTCTCAAGAAAACGCTGGCGGGCCGCAGGATTTTTTGACCGGGCCAAGGCAACCCAACGCTCCCCGTTCAAGTCTTGAGGAGCAATGCTCGCTTGCGTGGCCATAACATGTCTTTTTCCCAGAACAAGCAGTAGCGCTTCGCTTGAAACCTCCATGGACTCTATGTCTGCGCTCTCAGGAACTGAATAAACCAGCCCGAAATCGAGCGCTCTACCGAGCAGGGCCTCGGATTGTTCTGAGGAGCCCATGGGACGGAGTTCGAAGGTAGCAGCCTGATGGTCTGATTGCAGACCCGCAAGAGCACGCGGTAATACATTGGAGTGCATGGCCGCTTCGACATAACCCACGGCAATATGGCCTGTCTCACCAAGAGCGATACTGCGCGCCGCTGCTTCGACTTCAGATGCATGGGCGACCAAGCTGCGCGCCTCCTGAAGGAAAAGACGTCCTTCGTCAGTCAGGCGCATGCGCTGACGTGCGCGTTCGAATAACCTCAGACCAAGCTGCGCTTCAAGCTGAATGATTTGCCGACTCAAAGGCGACTGCGAGATATGTAGACGGCTGGCGGCTTGACCGACATTTTCAGTTTCAGCGACAGCGATAAACGCAACAAGCAATCGAAGATCTAAGGTCATGTGAATCGGGTCTCAAGTCATGTAGAACGCGTCTTGGACCAGAATAGTATTTTTTGCAATTATCCGTGAACTGTTTAAACGAAGAACGCCTTGAAGGGGATATATATATGCAATTCATCACGCTTTCGCGTCGAGTCTCGGAGCGTTTTTCCGATGCGGATTTTGCGCCTCATCTCGAAGCCGAAGCTCAGCGTGCCAGGGCTCTCTATCTGGAGGGATTTATCCGCAATATCTGGCACCGTGGTGACATGGGTGGCGCCTGCCTACTGGTTGAAGCCGAAAACGAGACTGCCGTTCGGGAAAAGCTGGCAACGCTGCCACTGGTAAATTCCGGGATGCTGGAAGTTACTTCTGTTGTACCGTTGAAACCTTATGGTGGATTTGGCCCAAGAATCCAGTAACCGCTCTTCGTCCGATAATATTTAGTACAGAGCCCAAGGAGGCACTCGATGCAATTCGTCAAACTAGGGTATGCGTCCGGGCCTCCCGTCTTGCGTCACTAAACCGGTTGCCACCTATGCGGCAGCAGCTGCGCAATATCACTTGCCCGTTGCCTCGGTAGGCGCCCGTTGAGCCGCGCCGACAGGATCAAACTCATGATCGCCGCCGCCCGTTTTCCGCTGCGCAGGGAACCTGCAAAGAGCCAGTTTTTTCGCCCGAGTGCCCACGGTCGAATCTGGTTCTTGGCCCAATTATTGTCAACGGGCAACGCCCCGTCATCGAGGTAGCGCGATAGCGCCGTCCAGCGTTTCAGGCTGTAGTCCAACGCTTTGCTGATAGCCGAACCATCATGCACAAGATCACGCTGGGCGATCATCCAAGCATGTAGCGCCTCCATCACCGGCACCGCTTTTTTTTGCCGTATTCGGCGGCGTAAATCCGGCTCCAGGTCGCGGACTTCACCCTCAATTTCATACAGCAACTGAATATAACGCAGGACCTGCTCGGCGAACTGGCTCTTGTTGGTGACGTGTAGTTCGAAAAACTTGCGCCGCGCATGGGCCATGCAGCCGATCTCGGTGACGCCGAGTTCGAAGCTGGCTTTGTAACCGCCAAAATCATCACACACCAGCTTGGCCTTCCAGTCTTGCAGGAAGTTGCGAGCATGCTCACCGGCGCGGCTGGGGCTGAAGTCGTAGACGACAGCTGCTGTTTCGCAGAATTGGCTGGTGGCGTAGGCCCAGACATAAGAACGGTGGGTTTTCTTCGAGCCTGGTGCGAGCATCTGCACCGGTGTACCGGCACCCAATCAGGTGTGGTGCGGCGACATCGCCTACATTTTGGGCCCAGGGGAAATGGCATTATCTGGCTGTCGTGCTGGATCTTTGCGCGCGCCGGGTGGTGGGTTAGGCATTGTCGGAAAGCCGGACGCCTAGTTGGTTATCAAGGCACTGGATATGGCCTACGAGCAACGTGGAAGGTCTCAGGGCCTACTGTTTCACTCAGATCAAGGGTCGCAGTACGCGAGTCGTTTATTTCGCCAGCGGCTGTGGCGTTATCGAATGCGCCAGAGCATGAGTTGCCGGGGAAATTGCTGGGACAATGTGCCGATGGCGCGCGTGTTCCGCAGCTTGAAAACCGAATGGATACCGACTCAGGGTTACAGAACGGCCCAAAAAACCCAATGCGATATCAGCCATTTCTTGATGCATCGGTACAACTGGATTCGACCCCATCAATTCATCGGTGGGCTGGCGCCAGCTCGGGCCGAAGAAAAACTTAACGTCGTGTCCGGGATTAGTTGACTACTACAGGTATCTCGCTGGCAAACCAGCGGTGACGGTCTTTGACCTCCCCCTCAAATCGAGGTGTAATCGAGTTGCGCATACTTTAACGCCCACGCATCAGGACAACTTGGCTCACTCCAGCCTTGTTTCGAATAGCCGTCGCGTGCGTATAAGTGGAGGACTTGTACCATTCCTCCGCAATGTCCAAGGACGGAAACTCAATAATCGCAGCTCTATCCGAGGACGGAATGCCCTCAATTTGGCGCATATCATTTCGACTAACCGCAGATATCACGCGACCTTGATATGGCTTTAGAGACGGAAGGACTAAGGATGCGTACTCCGTATACGCATCTGGATTGTTTACCTGAATAAAGAACACCGCATATCCAGGCTTGTTGGGGCTGGCCATTTCGGGTTGCGTCTGTCCCGACGCAATGCTAGCCGCGAGAGATGTCAAAGTGACAAACGCTAGAACTCCGCTGGCGATCATACGACGGGGACTCAACTTAGTCATTTTCATACTGACGTTCCTTTTCTGCTCAGTTGCAATCACAGTCAGCATTGCAGAAAACGGCGATACAATCTAAGACCGATATGGACACATTTAAGACCATATGAGCATCACATGGATTTTAAGTTCTGGAGCAAGCTACAGATAATCCCAAGTTTTGAGTCTGTGTTGATAGCACTGTCTGATAGCGCCACATAAACCTAAAGCACCTGTAAGCAAATCGGGATCTAGTTTCTCAATGACCGCTATTTGTTGGCGCTGATTGAAAACTGACCCACCCTGCCGATTGAAAATTGACCCAGGGCGGATTGCTGATTTTTGTCCCAGCAATTGTGGATAAGCTTAGCAGCAGTGCTCCGGTTGAAGACGCATCTGGCCCCACCGCATGCAGGCATGCGGTGGGGTATTTACTGTGCAGATCAAAACGCTTCATCGTCCTCGATACCATCTTCGTCCTTGCGCTGTCGTTCACGCGATTTGATCTTTGTCTGGGCGGCCAAGGTGCTGTGTTGCAGGCGGTAGGACTCGTTGCCCGTTTCGACGATATGGCAGTGGTGTGTCAGCCGATCCAGCAACGCTGTGGTCATCTTGGCGTCGCCAAACACACTCGACCATTCCGAGAAGCTGAGGTTGGTGGTGATGACCACGCTGGTGTGCTCGTACAGTTTTGAAAGCAGGTGAAATAACAGCGCGCCACCACTCTGACTGAAGGGCAAATACCCAAGCTCATCGAGTATCACCAGGTCTGTCCGAAGTAGTCCCTGGGCGATTCGGCCAGCCTTACCATCGTACTTTTCACGCTCCAGTAGGTTGACGAGATCGACCGTGGAGAAGAACCGTACTCGTTTGTTATGAGTGGTGATTCCGGACACGGCCAAGGCACTGGCCAGGTGTGTTTTTCCGGTTCCAGGCCCACCGATGAACACGACATTTTGCGCAGTCTCCGTAAACTCAAGGCTGGATAATTCCTTGACCAGACGGGCATCAGCGCTGGAAGCGCTGAAGTCAAAGCCAGCCAAATCACGGTGCATGGGGAGCTTGGCCATGTTCATCTGATGATTCACAGAGCGCACGGCGCGATCTGCCTGCTCCTGTTGGAGCAGATGCTCAAGCAGCCATTTCGAGGATGCCGTCGAAGCTTCTCCCTGGGCCGTCAGTTCTTCCCAAGCCTGCGCCATGCCATGCAGACGCAGTTCTTTAAGTTCTGCCATCAAGTCACGCATTGCGGCTCTCCTCATCTGTTGTACGGAGTTGGTCATATCGGGCCGTGTTGGCAACGGGAGTCACCTTGAGTTGCAGGCTGGTTTCTACGGAAGGCGGTGGTGCAGTAGCGGTGAGTCGGGCGAGAACATTTAAGATGTGATCGGCGCTCAAACTTCCCGACTCAAGCACCAGTTCTACCGCTACCAGCACCGGGTCGAGACCGGCGATGGGCACGGCAGCGAGCACCTGCGTCATGATTCGATCACCGTTGCTGTGACGTCTCAGGCCCCGTTTGAGAAGCCGCAACGGATTGGGCAGATCGGCAAACGGTGCGCCATTGCGCAGTGCACCCGGCTTGCGTTCGATGAGTGGGATGTAATGCTGCCAGTCAAAACTGACCTGATCTCGATCAAAGAGGCGCTCGTGGCTGGCAATCATTGCGTCATCGGCGATGACCACGATCCGGGATGGGTAAAGACGGCTGCTGACCCACTGGCCGACTCGCTCACAAGGCACCGAATAGCGATTTCGCGCCACGCTGATCAGGCAGGTGCTGGAGACCCGTACGGTGCGCTCGACGTAGCCATCAAAGGCCGTCGGCATCGGCATCATTTCGACCCGTTCCAGCTCCAAAACGTCCAACACCGTCAGCCCGTTGTACTGCGGATGCAGCAGCTCGCTCCAGAGCGCACGACAGCGCTGGCCGAGCCAGGCATTCAGTTCCTCGAAGTTGTGGAACATGCAGTTTTGAGCGTCAAGCCAAATGCGCCGTCGACTGTCTTGAACGTTCTTCTCGACAATGCCCTTTTCCCAGCCAGAGGCTACGTTGCAGAAATCCGGATCGAACAGGTAGTGCGCGCACATCACGGAAAACCGGGCATTGACCGTGCGGCCCTTGCCTTTATTGACCTTGTCGACAGCCGTTTTCATGTTGTCGTAGATGCCGCGACGCGGCACGCCACCTAACGCTCCGAACGAGCGTGTATGGGCATCGAATAGCATCTCGTGACCTTGGCTAGGGTACGCAACCAACCAGAATGCGCGACTGGCGCACAGCTTCATGTGGGAGACCTGGATGCGTCGAAACAGGCCACCGATCAGCAGACCTTCTTCGCTCCAGTCAAATTGAAAGGCCTCGCCGAGGGCAAAAGTCAGCGGTACAAAAGCGCGTAAAGACTTGCCTTGCTCGCCTCGCCAAGAGCGCACAAACGCCGTGAGCTGGCTGTAGCCGCCGTCGTAACCCTCGGTCTTGATCTGCTCAAAAAGCGCTTTGGCGCTTCTACGGTTGTGCTTTGCCCGGAACGAATCGGCCTTGAGCGCCTGTTCCAGCGTCTCGTGGAATGGGCTGAGTTTGTTGAAGGTTGCGCACCGTTGGTACGCTGGTTGAGTGGCTTCGGGCGCTCTGACCCATTTTCGGATGGTGTTTCTCGACAGCCCGGTACGCTTGGCTATCTGATGCAGCGAGAGCTTGTCGCGGAAGTACATCCGCCGGATTTTTCCCAACATTTCCATGCTGATCACCCTGTGTTCTCCTGCTCAAAAAGTGAGCAGAAGCAGTTGAACACCTGGGTCAGTTTTCAGTCGGCAGAACAGCCTTTACTGGGTCAGTTTTCGGTCAGCGGCAACAGTCCTGATATTCATCCACGAGCACAAATCGCCATGAAGCCTTGAAATCCCCCTGCTCCGCCAGGCGCACCGCCTTTACAATCATGTCGTCGAAATCGATCTGCCCTTTGCCTTCCAGGTCATCTTGATAGCGTTGATAAATGGGCATCAGCAACTCAAGCGCCGCCCGCATCTGATCCGGCGAGGGTGCTGCGTTAATACGCGCCTCCAGATCAACCTTGGCTAAATCCGCCGCCTTGTAACCGGTCAGCAGCTTCTCCAGCAGCTCGGCGAACTCGGTGACTACACCGAACTCACGAAGCGTTTCCAACATCGCTTCATCTGGCAGTGGATTGAAGATTACACCGGCGGACCGCAAGCGCTGCTCCAGCAATGGAAGTAACTGACCTTCCTGCTGCTCAAAATGAAACGTTTCGATCAACCGAGTCTGATGCTGCTTGTGCAGACCACGCTTCCACACCATGTCTTGATGGTAGGCCTTGCGGTCGACGTAGGGCGCTGTATTGCCATGGCGGTCCGTGCCGAAATGTTCGATATAAATATCGAACGCCGGCAGGTAAAAATCTGGATGGTAGTCCCGCCGCTCAGCCGTTCGGGTCGACACCTTGTAGCGCGGTTCGTATTGGTAATCCACGCCCATCTTGAACAGGAAATTGGCAATACGGCACTCAGCCATGCTTTTGACCAGCTCACCCTTGAGAGTCCGGACCTCATGCTCTGCCAGGTAAGCGAAGTACTCGCCCAGGGAAGCAAAGTCGAATGGGTTCTTGATCGGGAACAGGTAATTCTCGAAGTACTGCAGTAGGCGCTTGCGATAGCCTGGCTCTGATTGAAAATCTTCAAAGGCCAATTGGATAAATCGCTTACGGGCAGCCTTATCCTCAGCCATTGGCGTGAGGGACGGTTGACCCAGCATGTCCTTACCAAGGGAGTGGAAGGTGGAGGCCTTAATGCCCTTTATACCCACACGCGCCTCCAACCGCTCACGCATCTCCTCAGCAGCGTCACTGCCGTAGGCGAGCAACAAGATGTCTTCAGGTTTCGCTTGTCCACTGCGGACCAGGAAGGCGACACGCCCCATCGTCGTGCTGGTCTTGCCGGTACCCGCCCCGGCCAGAACCAGATTGTTGTCCTCATCCACAATACAGGCTAAGCGTTGGTTGAGCGTGAGGGGTATGGACTCAATCGTATCGAACATCTGAGCATGCTTGGCGAGGCAGAGCTTCACATAGTGCTTACGCCACCGACGCAGACATTTCTCGCCGTCGTGAACCCATGACCAAGCCCGAGTCAGGATCTTGCGCTCAGGCCCCGATAAAACTCCCAAGCCCCTGGCAGGTAGCGTTGGCCATTGTTGGGCTAGCAGAACCAAACGGCCGTGCAAAGCCGTCCACTGTGAGCGACGGCAGTAACCTCGGGCTTGGACATTTTTGTAGAAGGCATTCAACGTCTGTGCGATGGCCAACACGCGGTCGCCATACCATTCACGCAACGCAGCACGCCAAATATTATCGGCACGACTGACGCCCCATCCGATGGCCTTTAACTGGCCGGATGGCAACGTGAGCGTCAAACAAGAAAAACCCAACCATTGGTTGAGTTGAGGAGGTTTGGGCATACCGGTCACCAAGACCTTCGATGCCTGCCCTTCCCAGTCGACGGCTATCAACCCGTTGGAAGCGATGTCCAATGACGCACAGGTGGAGCCCAACCATTTCGCCAAGCGAAAACTACGAAAAGCTCCCTGAGTCATTGAGACTTCCCGCTATACCAGCACTGCAAAGCAGGTGCTGCCTTCATCCTTGTCATGCAAGTCAATCCTTGTCCCAATCCTAATCTAGGCACGAACCAGTGCCACTACAGAGCCAGTATCGCATACAGCACGTTGTCTCTGTCAGAACGGGATTGTTATCAAGGTCATCGGGCGACAAGAGGTTTGGCCTATCGGGCGAGAATGACGCTCTCCATGAATGAGCGCCCCCATCCAGAGCAACGTCAACCGAAGAAAACGACGGTACAGACCCCGGTCATCTTGCCCACGATCCCGAACGGTCCCTTGGAGCGCAATCGACGTTTAGCAGGATTGATCTCCTTTGATCCACGAACGAAGCCTATCCAACGTAGGCGCCTTTACCCCAATCGTGCTCCAACCCTTGAGGGTGTAAAGCTTTATCTCAGCGAGCCCCTCAGGTTTGGGTTCAATGGTGATGATTGCCAAACTGAGTCTCACGCCTTGAGCCACCATACGCTGAGTGATCTGCCCGCTACCGAATTCCGAATCGAACTCGCTTTCTGTTGTGACCGGAGTCCCCAGCGGCGAGTGCTCCAAACAAAGTTTGCTTGCCTGACGAATGCTGCGATAAGCGATTTGAGCAGTAACGTTCGCCTGTATCGTGCCATCGTAACTGTTTGGGTCAGACATGAGGTTTGCGGGGGTATTTGTGCATCCCGCCAGCAATACTCCAAAGCCAATAGCCCATATAAATTTCAAAAAAAACTCCAGTGGTCGACAGAATGAGCATGCATGCAATGACGCCAATCTAGCGCGGAACAAAAAATCTTGATAGCTTAACGCCATAAAAAAAAATAGCCACTCCGTCTCACTAAAGACACCCAATTGCACGTTCGCTCTTGGCTATTTGCGCCTTTCCAGCACAGCTCTCTGAGCAGGCGAAAATCTCGCTGGAATGGGCGCGTTGAAACACGAGGAGTATCAACCGTCGCAGTAGATGGTCAACCTTTCGTGCTCTGGGTCAGATTTAAAGGATAAATGACAGTGGAACTTCACGATATTCTAGATCAGGTCAATGACGATCAAACCTTCTTACGTTTTGCCCGTGCACTGATGGCAGATAGGGCTGGAGCCTCTTCCGACAGCATGGATTGGGAGAACAACACGATAGAGGGATTCTTGGAAAACGCCATTGCTTGGGCGGAAGACACTGACTTTGGTATCAGACAAGGGCTTGAGCAGTCTAATCCCTGGCAACAGTTTGCGGTCTTTCTGTACTGCGGCAAGATCTATGAATAACGTAACGGCCATCCGCGCAGCATACAATCCAGAAACCGTCGCTTGTGGGGACATTGTCCTCATACATGGAGACAAATACTCTCAACGGTCAGGCTCGGAAGGTGTGTTCGCCGGTCTCTTACAATCGGTGTATCTAAAACGTTGGGGCTATATTCTACTAACCTGTCTGCTGCCACAGTTGAGCCTGGCCAGCACACTGCATATAGACCCTGGGGCTGAGAGCCTTTACCAGGAAGCTCTCCCATACCTACTACAGGCGAATGAAAAGCTCGAAGCAGTGACCGCTGATACCCCAACTACAAGCGAAGAGGAAAGGCAGCGCTCCCTAACCCTAGCTGAAGAAGGGGGCGCGCTACTCAAACCAGCCTTTACTCTGCTTGAACAAGCAGCGGCCCTCGATCATCCCGTAGCCCAATATCGTCTCGGATTGATTTACGCGATGCTGTCTCCGAGCGAAGTGATCAAAGAGAAAGCTTGCCCCTTGTTCGAACGAAGCCTCTCCCAAGGCTTCGCTCCACCGGCACTTGAAATTGCCTACTGGTGTTTGGCGTTCACCGATACACCCGAGTACCAAAAAGCCCTGCTGGCCACAGAAAGCAGCATGCCACTCTACGAAAAATATTTCCCACAGCCTGTTGTCAGGCTTGAGTGCAAGCGTGAAGAACCTGTGGGCTTCGCTATGCAGTGGGGCGACGGCCGGGACTATCAAGCGGAAATCTACCGGCTACAAGGTGATAGCAATCGTGCGCGGCGTTTGGAGTACTACCAGAAGGCCATTGAGACCAATGACTGTTACAGGGCCAAACAACGCATGGAATATCTTAAATAATTTTTCGTGCGCGACTGGTTCCGATGCATGTTGCTTGCTTTGGAACCAGGCGCAGACGACAGACCCAACTTAAGATTGTGTGAGACGGCCTCAGCAGACAACCACAACTCATCTAAAGAAATGATCGGGGCCTTTCGGTAGCACCTCTTCGTTGAGAATTTTATCACTAAGCTTCTTAATTTTTTCTTTGACCATTGACTGAACGTGCTCAAGAAGCTCTATAAACCACAGCTCTTCATCTTTGCTGTGCCACGCCAAATCTGGCTGATTAATTTCGGTGTAAAGATTTATAGATATCTTCCTTCCAGGCTTGACCTTCAACGGAGCGACCAACGCAATTTTTGCATACTCCAAGCGCTTCGCACCGCTATGCGCCGCAAAGTTATGTCGATAAGAAATCGCCACATCATGAATATCTCTATATTTCTCTTCCAGTTGATTACGCTCTAGCTTCACTGGTCGCCCGTCGCACTTGGAAAAACATTTCCCGTAAAAAGTTAAGGACGCTACGAACAAGCCTTTCACAAGGTTAAATTTTTCTCGGTCCCTGTTAATACTAAATGAGCTGTCTTTTTTGCCATCATAGTCACCGACGAGATCCTTGATCTTGCGGAGCCACACCAACGAGCTTCGAATATCTTTTTCAATCAACGCATACCCCGCCACATGCTCACTTAAGCGTGACTTCAGATAAACGCTTTTACATGGCTTATTCTTGTACTTATAAATCCGATGAAACTTTCCTGTGCTTTTATCCACATAATCAACCGAGGTCCAGCCGCTAGGAACTTCTTTAATATTTACAGCTATTAACGCAATTTTTTTCATCTGGACATCCTTGTTAAAGATTTGGCATATCAAACACTAACCAGAAGCAAATTGCCGCCATGGGTGGCGTGGACGCTTGGCCTAAGTCGTACAAGAGAAGGTTCAATCCCATCCGGCTCCCAAAACGCAAAAATTCTTGGCCGCACTTGCCGGCCAGCGGAATTGAAGAGGTAGGCCATGGCCGAGGAAAAGGAACTGACGGAGGAAGCCAAGAAGCAGCGCAGGAAGCGCGAGAAGGCTGCAGCAAAGGAGGATCTGGAGCACTACCTCGAGGGCTTGAGCCTGGAGGCCACCCCCTCGCGCGCGAGAAACACTGAGCACGCCGCAATATCGGATTTCCAACGCGGCGCGCGTCGACATTGTCGGCATCCTCACACTCTCCCAGACGCAGTTCGGCGATCAAGCACGCCAGCGCTACCAGGCGCTGATCCTCTCCGCATTACAAGCTATCGCCGACACGCCCTATCGCATTGGCAGCCACGACCGCGATGAGCTTGCACCGGACCTTTGCAGCTATTACCTCATCTACTCACGCTAGCAGGCTAAACACCCCCATGGAACGGTCAAAAGCCCGCGCCATGTCGTGTTCTATCGCGTGGCAAACGACGACGTGATGTAAGCGTCCGAGCTACACCGCCTTGCAACTCAAACCTTAATCCGTTTAAACCACTGGTTCACGCGCTCGCACTCAAATGTCGCTGGATCAAAAACATCGCCATGCCATTCAACCATGGCGTCATGCTCTGGATGATCGGGGTTGCCCATCGCCTCCAGAAACTCCTCGTAACCAGGCCCGCCACCCACGTCTTCCGGTGGGCAAGCATTGGCGCCGTCGATGCAGTACGGCACCTGAGGACAGGCAATAGCGGGTAGCGCTTTTTCGACCTTGATACTGTGATGCCAACTGTCACCAAAGTCGTAGATATAATTGAATGTCCGCTTTCCGTTCAGCGCCTTGATCAGCGTTTTACGGGCTTCCGGGTTTACCGTCGGCCCCCAGCCATCAGGGTCGGGCATGCCGTAATTCTCACCGGCAATTTCAAACTCATGCAGATGGCTATCACTCCAGCCCATCACGACCTGGATGACATGGTGCAGCTTGCCCAAGGTGATGTTTTCAGGCACTGCGAACCGACGCCAAATCTTCGGAGTGATCCACTTCAGCTCGATGTGCAGCAGCAACAGGTCGGAGGCGGGTTTGGGTAAACGGACAGTTTTAACCATGGATCAGGCGGCCTCGCAGTGTTCAGTGTGGTTCAAAGAAACGTTCCAGGGCAGCAGTTCGTCGACCCGATTGATCGGGTGCTCGGCGATGCGCTCCAGCACGTGGGTCAAATAGGCTTGCGGGTTCAGGCCGTTGAGTTTGGCCGAACCCACCAGGCTGTAAATCGCAGCCGCTCGTTCTCCGCCGGCATCGGAACCGACAAACAGGTAATTTTTGCGACCCAAGGCGACGGCGCGCAACGCGCGCTCGGCGGCATTGTTGTCGATTTCGATCCGGCCGTCATCGCAGTAACGCGTCAGCGCCGGCCACCGATTGAGGGCATAGAGGATTGCACCGCCCAATGTCGATTTTTTCGACAATTGAGTCAGCGTCTGGTTAAGCCACGCGTAGAGTTGTTCCAGCAGCGGACTGGCTCGGCTTTGCCGAACCGTTTTTCGCAGGTTGGGCGGTTGCCCTCGAATCTCGCTTTCGATGGCATACAGGGCCGCAATCCGTTGTAGCGCCTCGCCGGCAAGTGGCGAAGCCTGGTCTTTGTAGACATCGTAAAACTTGCGGCGGGCGTGGGCCCAGCACGCGGCTTCCTCAATAGTGCCCGTGGCATACAACTGAGCAAAACCGGCGTAGCCGTCAGCCTGCAAGATCCCGCTGAAGCGCTTGAGATGAGCACGGGGATGCTGGCCCTTGCGATCCGGAGAGTAGGCAAACCATACCGCCGCCGGTGTCGCGTCACCCGCAGGACGGTCGTCCCGCACGTAAGTCCACAGACGAGCCGTTTTGGTTTTGCCGTTGCCCGGCGCGAGCACGCCAATCGGCGTGTCGTCGGCGTGGACTTTATGGCCGCTCATGACATGGTGCTCAAGAGCGTTGATCAATGGCCGCAGCAACTGACTGCTCTGGCCGACCCAGTCGGCCAGGGTTGAGCGCTCCAGATCCACGCCCTCACGGGCGTATATCTCGGACTGCCGATACAACGGCAAATGATCGACAAACTTCGAGACCAGTACATGGGCCAGCAACCCCGGGCCTGCAAGGCCTCGGGCTATGGGGCGACTCGGTGCCGGCACTTGGGCGATGTGCTCGCAGCAGCCGCAGACCCACTTCGGACGGACATGGCGAATGACTTTGAAGCGTGCCGGAACGTACTCCAGCACTTCGGACACATCCTCACCCAAATGACGAAGCGCCCCACCGCAGCCAGTGCATTGCGACTCGGGCTGATGCACGTGGGTTTCGCGAGGCAGGTGTTCGGGCAATGGTTTACGCCGAGAGACGGCGCGAGGTGCCGGTTCGGTTGGCGGTGTCATTTCGGCTTGGCTGACTTGTAGCTCCTCAAGGCTCAACTGGAGCTGATCGATCATCGCGTCCAGTTGCTCGGAACTGCGGCCGAACTGCGTGCGACGCAGTTTGGCGATCATCATCTTCAAGCGCTCGATCTCTGCGCGCTGGGCAGCGACCAGAGCCTTCAAGGCTTGAAGATCGTTCGGCAGGGAGTCGGTCACGAGAGTCATGACCGAATATTACTGGGAATTTTTTCAGCGCGGCAAGTCAGACCGCGAGGACGGGTGCTGTACGAATTGGCCTGCGCCAATCAATGCCCTCCAACAGCATCGACAACTGCGCGGTCGTCAGCGACACGCTGCCGCCGGTTGCTTGTGGCCAGACGAAGCGTCCTTGTTCCAGCCGTTTGCAAAACAGACACAAGCCGTCGCCATCCCACCACAACAATTTGATCCGGTCACCGCGTCGTCCGCGAAAGGCGAAGATCTGACCGGAGAAGGGATCGGCTTCCAGCTGTGTCTGTACCAGTGCCGCTAAACCGTCGAAGCCACGGCGCATGTCGGTGACGCCGGCGGCGATCCAGATACGGGTTCCAGCGGGAGGGGTAATCATCGCAATAACTGCTGCAAGACGAGTTGCAGCGTCTGCGGATCTGGCGTGCCGGTGATACGCAGCTCGGCTTTTCCTACCTCAACTGCGATCTCGGAATGACACTCTGCCCGTGGCTGGACGACTTGCGGCAGATCCATTGGCGCCTCGATCACCTGGACTGGCAAAAGCGTTGCACTCTGGCTAACCGGGCCGAATAGCCCTTCTTGGTATTGCTGCCGCCAGCGAAATACCAGGTTGGCATTGACGTCATGTTCGCGAGCGATCAACGACACGGAGGCACCAGGCTGGAAGGTGGCTTCGACGACTTGGCGTTTAAATTCGAGCGGGAAATTGGGGCGGCGACCGGTTCGACGGGCTGGGGCAACTGTATCCAAGATAGTGTCCACTAAAAAATGGTGTCCACTATCTTGGCCAATTTGGACGGCTGTCAGGAGAGGGTGCTGGCCGGACGGTTACGACGTGATCGAGGTCGTCCGACTCCTTCCCGACACCATGGAAGTGCAGCTGCACTTGCCCAATGATTGATCACCGACCTGACCCAAACGCTTATCCCCGGGTTCTCCGAAATTTAACATCCGCTCCGAACAGGTTGGCCTAAACTCGCGATAGATGGAGAGTGGCGGACTGTATGTACACATTAGTGAGCTTCACCATTGCGGAACTTTTCGAAAAGGTATGGGAAACGCCGATGGTCAAATTGGCTCAGGACATCGGTGTGTCTGACGTTGCCGTCGCCAAGGCTTGCCGCAAAGCAGTCGAACTTGGGGTAGAACTGCACGACTAACCCCAATAGGCCAGATCTGAGCACGACCTGATCCATCCGGGTTTTCAGCGTATCCGCTTACTCTCACTGGCTTATTCGAAGTCGGAAAATCTCACTCGAATCACGGGTGTCCTGGATCAGCAGATCAGGCCAGTTTGAACATATTTGAAGAAACATACGAAAAACCCATAACACAAGTCACATCACATAACAACCATGGAAATATTTACCACTTTTCCTTGACACAGACCGTTACTGATTGTAAAAAAAACTCTAGCTTTAATTTGTATTAGATTACTTGGGTAGGTTCGCAAATGGATTTGTCGACACTTATGTTTTTGGTACCAGCTTTTCTTACTTTAAATTTAGCTCTACGTCCAAACAATCTCCTCTCAACAAATAATGCGGCTCACCATGGCTTCTCAGCATCTTGCTGTGCAGGAATAGAGAGGTTTATCGCATTTTCTATAATGATAGCTTTGGCTTCAGCCGGGCTTGCCGCTGTTATCTTTGCATCGAAGACAACTTTTACGATCATAAAAACGATCGGTGCAGCATATTTGATTTATCTTGCCTATAAATTGTGGACCAGTGATGGCTTTACAACAGCTCAGACAGAAACCGAAGCCAAGGTAAGAGTTTCTACGCTAATGCGCAGGGAATTCATTGTTGCAATCGGAAACCCAAAAGCGATCTTAATTTTTACAGCTTTCCTACCTCAATTTATCGCACCGGATCACCATGTTTCCGCGCAGCTTTTAACGTTAGGAACTATGTTTTTAGTCCTTGAGTGGATCGCCATTGCGACTTATGCGGTACTTGGATTGCACCTTCCTCGTTGGCTCGCCGGGGCTGAAGCAAAAAAGCTATTCAATAGAGCCTGCAGTTCACTTCTTGGAGGAGCTGGTCCAGCCCTCCTTATTGCGAGAAATGCGACCACTTAAGATGCGAAAGCTCCAGAACAATCAAAATAGTATAGATCGAGCTCCTACTAAATAAGCTAATCACGAATTGACTTTATCGAATAGCGCAATGAGGGTCTGCGCCCTTCGTTTTACTGGCATGGAGCCACAACCACATTTTTTAATGGATTAAAATCATGGATTTTCTCGCCAATTCAAATTGTATCACGTTGCTCAGCGAGCATGCTGCCGCACATACCAATATGAAACTGCAAGACTCCCGGGCTTCTAATTGGCCAAGTGCAATCTATAGAGCGCTATTTATTGATCGCTCTCATAATTGTGTCAAAAAATTTATAATAGCCGAACCAGCAAACAACTCTCCAGCATTAATACTCATGAGGCTAGGTATAGAGTCTGCTAGCTTGTATGACCCTGAACATCCATTGTTTACCATTAATATGGGGTGAGGCCGAGGGCGCTCGCACTATGTTACTAACATTTTTTCTTGCGCAGAAATCTATAGCAGAACAAGAAAACAATTTTACCACGCAAAAAAAGGATCGTGCATGAAGAACTACTACGTCGTCATTGAGACACAGGTATCGGATTTTGGTCTCCTACCACTTATCAAAGCAAGAGAAAAAGGGTACACCACAGTCTTTTGCACAAATAGACTTGAGCGCTATTCCAAAATACCATCCTACAACGTGGTAATAGACAACGTAGATCACGTACTTGAGTTCGACACCAATGATGTAGATAAAATCATAAATGAGTTAAGGCGTAATTCAATATCACCAATTTCTGGGGTTATTACTATTTGCGACTACAGCCTTGAGATTGTCGCACAAGTGGCCGCCGCACTGAATCTACCAAGCCTAACCCACATAGCCGCCTCAAACTGCCGCGACAAACTTAACATGCGTGAGGCTTGTCGCAAAAACGGCGTAAGTGTCCCAGAGTACCTCCATGCTGAAACTCTTGAGGTCGCGCTTCAGTTTGCAAAAAAAATAGATTTTCCTGTTGTCGTAAAACCGATGACTGATTCAGCAAGCGTTGGTGTAATACTATGCTGGTCGCAAGATGATGTTGAACAAGCCTTTAGGGCGCTGAACAAAACCTCAAGCAATGTCAGAGGCCAAGCAAAGCGCTATGGTGTATTGATCGAAGAGTACATGATCGGGCCGGAGGTCAGTGTCGAATCAATATTCGTTAAAGGCGAACGCTTTTTCTATGGTGTAACTGACAAAAGCCTAGGCAAACACCCTTACTTTGTAGAGATTGGAGATACGTTCCCTAGTGAACTACCGCAAATGCTACAGAATAACTGCATTGAAACTTCACGGGCTGCACTCAACGCAGTTAAACACGACTTTGGAGTATCACACGTAGAGCTTAAAATTACAAAGAAGGGAGTCATGGTTGTAGAAATCAATGGCCGCGTACCCGGAAATGAAATAACAAAACTAGTAGAACTGTCGACCGGAATTGACTTACTAGACTGTCAAGTTGAATTAAGCCTGGGACGACATCCTAAATTTGAACCAACTCAACAAAATGCGGCAGCGTCCGTATACTTTACAAGTCTAACATCGGGCGTGGTACAGCAGATAACAGGGTTAGAACTAGCTAGTCGTGTAGATGGTATCGTTAAGATTCAAGTCGATGTGGATACAGGCGACTACGTACAAGCTGCAAGCTCTAACCATGACATTTTGGGAACGGTTGTTACGCACGCGCCGACCTCCGCCATGGCTCGTCGCTTAGCAGATACTGCCGCGATTCAAGTCGAATTCAATATTCAACCACTGAAGGAGGTCGTCGGCCTAGAATAGACAACAATACATAGATCAAAACAACTTCGCTTCATTATACGCAACAATAACAATCTTAAACGTCTCGATGAACATTTCAACCACAATCACATAGGACGTGAATCTTGTCAAAAAATGCGATCATTCATTGGGCTGTTCCAAGAAGCATGTCAACGCTCTTCGAAAAAGTAATATCGCAGAGCAAAGAGGTGACGACACTGCACGAACCCTATACAAATGAATACTATTTTGGCCCACATAGAAAATCCGAACGTTACGGCTCACTAAAACACAAGAACTATAGTGGCGGTAAAAATGAAATTGAACGTCATCTTGGAGAAAAGATTCTTTTTGTTAAAGAGCTTGCCTTTCAGGGTGAAGCGTACATTTCGGATGACGAATTATTTACATACAACCATAGCTTAATGATTCGGCACCCATCTAAAGTTTTCAATTCATTAGTACAGTTAAAGTCAGATTTCACAGAAGATGAATTTGGTTTTCGTGCACTAAAGCGCATACATGAACGAATTAAAAAAGTAAAAGGCATATCTCCTATTGTAGTAGATGGCGATATTTTTCGAAAAACTCCGGAAAAGACCATTAGACATTATTCAAGTCACTTTGGGCTATCCTATTCGCCCTCACTACTACAATGGGAGGATGGAGCCGTACGAAAGTGGGCCGACCATGAACAACAATCGCAATCAGTATGGCACTCAACACTGGAAAATAGTCAGGGAATCATAGCTGAAGAAACTTCTTCAGCTATAGACATACCTCAATCAATTCTCGGAATGTTTAATACAGCCCTTGAAATTTACCACGAACTCACCCCGCCTAGGTTTTAACAGGAGATAAGTCATGAACTTTCAGCAAAAAAAATTTAGCATCATTAACTTACCGCCTTTGAACAAAAATGCGAGAGATGAGTTCGCTCAACTCCCAGCAGACCCATATTGCGGATTTGGGCAGCGATTTCGCCGCTTCTCTCAATTTATCCTTTTTCACAGTGGCGAAGGCTGGCAACTGCAAAAACTACCTCATCGACCATTTATTCAATCCAAGGAGTACAACAGCTATATTGGGGGCGTGCCCCGAGAGCTGGAACCGTTGCGTATAGATCCTTCCCTTCAGATTGCCAGCGGTGCTGAGCAATTAGGTTTAAATACTGATACAGTTTACCAAGTAAACGTCCATCAGTGTCGCGTAATCACTAATGAAAAAATCAAGGGGATCAGCGTCCCAGAAGGCCCCCACCGTGATGGTCACGAATATGGAATGCTGGCCGTTTTTGATCGTTTTAATATCAAGGGTGGCGAGAGCCAGCTTTTTCATAACGGCACACGGGAAAACCCATTTTTCACAAAAATCTTGGAGCCCAACCAAGCTTTAATATATGAAGATGGAGAGATGGTACATAGCGCCACGGATATCGTTGCACTCTCTTCAGAGGGCGGATACAGAGACATATGGATTGTAGCCTACAACAGCTGGAATAACCGTCGCTACGGCCCAGAGTTTGAAACACGCGCCAAACAGGAGAAAGCGAATGCGTAATATAGCTCTAGTCAATGAAATTGTAAAAAAAATTGGTACTCCTGTGCATATCCTCGACATGGATGTTTTTAATAGAAATTTGTCATCCATACTTGAAGCCTCCAAAGTTCTGAAAAAATTCAAGCTATTTTACTCTTTAAAAACCAACTATCTTCCAGCTATTCTTGAGAAATTTGTAGATTCCGGTCTTGGTGCTGATGTTGTTTCAGGGTACGAGTTAAAGGCAGCTCTAGAGCAGGGTTTCCCCCCTGACTCAATCGTTTTCAATGGTCCAATGAAAACCGATAATGAGTTAAGTCTGGCATTGGATCTAGGCGTATTCATCAATATTGACTCTCCGGAGGAGGCTTACAGGGTCAATACCTTGGCCAAAGGCAAAGGAATGATTGCCAAGGTTGGAATTCGCTTGAATCCGAATATAAACATGTACCCTAGTCTGGACGTTACATTCAACAAACAGATGGAGCATAAGGCACGCCTCTCTAAATTTGGCTGGCCAACTCAAGAGTTAGATGTGCTTTTTGAAGTATTCAAGAACTGTACATCATTAGAGCTTGTTGGTGTTCATTGCCAACTCGGCTCACAAATCGACGACCTAAAGAGCTTAAAAAATGCATTCACTCATGTATGTTGCGCAGCAAAGCAATTAAGTGAAAAATTCCCTTTGGACACGATAAACTTTGGCGGAGGTATCGCGGTACCTGGTATCCGTAGAACCAGGAGTGGACCTCTTCTAGATCTAGTTAGCTGCTTAAGCAATATAAAAATACCGGATGAACGCTCAAGTTATACCGTACAAGAGTATTTCGACACAATTCTCTCGGTGCTATCTGAACAGAATCTTACGTTCTTAACCGTCGCTATAGAACCTGGACGAGCAATTGTTTCTGACGCTATGTTCATGATTTCGAGCTTGGTCAACAAAAAAACCAACGACCTTGGTTCGTGGATAATCTTGGATGCCGGCTTGAACTTATTGCCAACTGCCGGCCCCAGCGAGGAACACAAAATATATCCACTTATTACCAGGGAAGGAGCGTCGAGAAAATATACAATAGGCGGGCCACTATGCTATGAACATGATATTTTCTCATATTCACTGGAGCTACCGGCTGCACTGGAAATAGGCGACCATATAGTGATTGAAGATACCGGAGCCTACTCAATCAGTCGTGCAACAAACTTTATTCGAGAGCGCGCGCCTGTGGTTGCTATTGACGAAAATCGCGCAACACTGGTCTGGCGCAGAGAGACCTACTCAGATATTTTTTCGTTTTCGGCGAACTCCCCAATAGAGCACTCATAACAAATGAACCTCAAGGTAGATCATGGAAAACATTATCACCAATGTACAATATGAGCCAACACTCAAACTTAACCCTAATAAAATTATTGAGCCCAGTATTGTCTGGTTCACTGGAATGTCTGGCGTTGGAAAATCTACTATCTCAGCCATTTTAAAATCAGAACTTAACCGAAAAAATTGTCGCAGCAGCGTGCTCGACGGCGACATGCTACGCCAAGGCCTGAATAAAAATCTTGGGTTCAGTACAGCAGATCGATCAGAAAGTGTGCGTCGAGCAGGTGAAGTAGCGCGGTTACTTGTCGACACTGGCACGATAGTTATCGGAGCATTAATTTCTCCATTCGAGGATGATCGCCAAAAAATAAAAAAACTATTGGAGGACTATAGGTTCATTGAGATTTATCTCTATGCACCAATGGAAATTCTCATCAATCGCGACCCCAAAGGCCTGTACCGCAAAGCACGAGCTGGATTAATAAATAACTTTACGGGAATTAGCTCCGATTATGAAGCGCCGAGCAGCCCAGACTTGGCCTTTGATACTTCAGTTACGACAGCGGAAATGATCGCTGGGGAGATCCTCTCTCACCTTGAGTACATTCCGAAGAGAAGAGAGATACTTTAATAATCAGAAACTTTAGGTTGCGGCGTCCGTTTTACAGCCGTTGCAACCTAATCCATTTCCGCATTGATTCTCTAGCAAATGTGAGCGTACACTGGTAGCTTCCAGCCCCACAAACTAACTAATGAGGGTAGACATGTTCATCACCGCAGTACTTTGGACGGCCTACTTCGTCGTCGCCTTCAACCTTGCGATGATGATACCACTCTTGCCATTCATTCAGCATAGATTCGATCTTTCACCTAGCGAGACAGGCATGCTGCTGGCTGCTTTCCCAGTTGTCGCATTGGTAAGCAACTTGGCATTAGGGCCAATTATAGATAAATATGGAAGAAAGCGATTCATCGTGGCTGGATCGTTGGGCTGTAGTGTAATCTTAGCTCTGACAGCTTTAGCATCCAATTCCTCATGGATCATGGTCGGTCGTGCTGCCACTGGTCTTTTTATGCCCATGATTGGCGCCTCCGTTTTTGCTGCGATTGCTGACTATGTTCCTGAATCAAACCGAGCCCGAGTAGCTGGGTACGTAACCTCGGCTGCACCAATCGCATTTTTATGCTCTCTATCAGTAGGCATTATCTTAGGAGGTTTTTTCAGTTGGCAGCTCCCAATTATATGCCTTGCAGCTATTTGCTGTGTTCTTGCCTGCCTTGCCAGCACACTCCCCTCAACTAACGCAACTTCTTTGTCTCAAATGTGTATCTCGAGGAAAACCTATCGAGACCGTCTGGTATCACTATCCAGTGGCACAAAAACACGACCATTACTCGCGTCATACTTTTGTTGGTCGGTGGGAGTATATACATTTCTCGGACTCTATCCAAGTTGGCTAGTTCAGAACGGGTTAGCAGGCATGAGCCTAGAGACGATAGGCGCTGTAGTATTTTTTGGCGAGATTGGCGGCCTGGTCGGTGCCCTTTTTTGTGGATGGCTTTCTAGCTGGTTTAAAAATCCCCTAACGCTTTGTATCGTTTCATCTGTAGGAATTGCATTTATTCTTCTAATTATTCCATTAGGGCACGGCTCACCTGCAATTCAGACGATAGCTTATACTATTTTTGCCTTTGGCCGAGACTTGATGCTTGCCTTAATACTAGGAGACGCAATGCGAATGGTCGCGGCCTCCCACAGAGGTAGCTTAAATGCAGCACTAAACGCGGCGTATCAAACTGGCGGCACACTGGGAGGACTTGCTAGCGCTTGGCTATATAGTTTTCGCGCAGACTTTTCTGCTAATACTGTCGTAGCATCGATGGTATTTCTTACTTCTGCTTTTTTGCTTCACTCCATTTCAAAGGAAAAAATGGCAGAAGCTCGTATATAACTTAAGCTGTGACTGCAACGGGGCAAACTAAGGAAAACCTGAACAAGTCCGCCGCCGGCATCCAGTTCGAAGCCGACATTCTCGACAACAGCAAAGTCGATCTGAGTTTGACCCTGCCCCTGACCGAACGGGTGGTGGTAGGCAAGGACGACCAGGGCAATACCACCATCCGCCATTCCGGCGAGCCGCAACGGGCCGCCGCGTTCCTCGACCCGAACTGGATACCCGGCGCCCAAGGCACTAGTAGCGAATGGGTGCTGCCGAAATGACCAACCGCCTGGAAGCGCTGGAGGACTGGGCGGCCGGCTTGCTTGGGCAACTTCAGCCAGCATCGCGTAACAAGCTGGCTCGCAACCTCGGCCAGGCGTTGCGCCGCAGCCATCAACAACGAATCATTGCCCAGCGCAACCCGGACAGCAGCAAGTACGCGCCACGCAAACAGCGCAACCTGCGCGGCAAACAGGGACGGGTGAAGAGAAAGGTGCAGATGTTCCAGAAGCTGCGCACAGCCAGCTTTCTTAAGGTACAGGGTGAAGGTAATGCCATCAGCGTTGGGTTTACAGGTCGGATTGCACGAATTGTCAGAGTGCACCAGTACGGGTTGAAAGATCGGGCTGAACGGGGGCACCAGATGTGAAATATGAACAGCGGATGGTATTGGGGTTTACCCAAGCAGATTTAGATTTAATCCGAAATGGACTGTTGGCGCACCTTTGTTCATAGGTGCTACGAGGCCTTCCTCCGACATTCGTTCCTACCATAGTCTCTTACGCTCCGCGCCCCAAATATCCAAACATCGAGTGCGATCCACAAACCCCACCTACCACAAGATGTAACCTCGGTTTACCGTGGCATCTGTGGCGAGCAGTTCCACGGCAGCAGCGCTTCGTAATCTTCTACTGACGAGGCGTGCGGCAATCCCCCGGTGTCAGGATAGTTGTCGCCTCTCCGAATTTTCCTGAAAAAGCAGATCGGGGGCGGAAAGAGACTGTTCGTGCCGTACTATTCACCTGAACGCAAAGCCGCATTGCTCAAGATGTTGCTTC
>NZ_CAXAPD010000048.1:0-26691 GCF_963970515.1 Pseudomonas sp. RL_5y_Pfl2_73
GCCTTGCTGCGCCCGGAAGGGCTGAAAAATGAAGAAAATGGATCAAATTTCGACGCGGGTCGTTTTTTGAAAAGTACTGACGGCTCGATAGCCGGAAAACATCCGGCTATTTCAGACCATCCCTAGATAGAAATGTGGTCTGTCCCTGTGTGCCCATGACTCGAGATCCGCATGCCGGACCAAGGGGCGTCCAGCAAGGTTTATTGGATGGAGCGATGTCAAACGGCGTCAACGCCATCGTGATCGGTAAATAATAATGAATGTCGAGGGGGCTGTTGATCTGGAAGGATGGCTGGTTGTCATTGATTACAGGCTGTTTCTCATACCGGAGTTTTATTCAGATGATTATGAACGTGGTGAAAAAATCACAAAAAAGGCACAAAAAAGGGGACAGATTTGAATGGCACTTACTTAACCTTCTTCGGGTGTCCATTCTTCCTGACCTCTGCCCTTGCTGATCGACGTGTTTTCATCAGCGTGGGGTAAGGCTTGGGCCTTCGCTTTATGGCGCGCGGCTCTATCCTGCCGGGACGCTTTCCGACACGTTTCTGGCTAATCAGCTCAAGCAGATTCAGCATCTGATCTTCTTGCCCTTGAACCCCGTACTGCCTCAACGCAAGGCACAGCTGAAGGCTATGTTTGAAGCTCAGTTCACGAGGCAGGCAGTCGGCCAACAGAGCTGATTGCGCCATGAGCATCCGTATCAGGTTGTGCGCCAGCAAGTAGATCCACAACTCCTTGACGGCCATACCCGGCGTCTTGCAGCTCAGTGCTTCAAGCCCCAGCGTAGTCTTGAGGTTGCGCAGATCCAGCTCCACATGCCATCGGTCTTTGAACAGTGATTTGAGGGCAGCTTTGGGCACCTGCTGTGGACAATTCAAAGTAGTGACCAGGATTTTCCCTCCGGCCTTCAACTTACGTACTGTCAGCGTTTCAGGTGCCTCGTCGTAATAGACCTGGCTCATCCAGGACGGCTTTGCCTTGGGCTTTTTCAACTCAACCAAATGATCTTCCGACCCCAAGGACTTTCCCAATTGAAAGTCCGTGCTACGCCGTCGAGCGCCGTATTGTTCGAACACCCCGTCCACGCCTCGATGTTGCAATTCACACAACAAAAAGTAGGTTGCGTAGTAGGCATCGCCCAGCACAATGTCACCTCGTTCCAAGGTATCGAGCATGGTCCTGAGCAGCGTCTGCTCATCACCTCCTTTACCGCGAAAACGTCCCAACGAGGCATCCAAAACAGCACCGCTGGCGAGGCAAACAATTCCCACCAACCGGCAGATGGGAAAGCCTAAAGAACCGGGGACAGACCACGATTTTGTGATGTGTTTTGACAGGCTGAAACAGCAAGAAATATAAGGAAGTGATGTTTTCTATTAGGTTGACTAAGCTTTTGGCTCGACTGTATGAAAGGACTCTTCCTATATGCCACGCAGAGCACGCGTATTGATACCGGGTGTCCCCTGCATCTAGTACAGCGAGGGAATAATCGATCGGTATGTTTTTTCTCAGATGATGATTATATTTTTTATATGGAGCTGCTCGCTGAGCAAGCCAGTAAGAGCGGATGTGAAATTCATGCGTGGTGTTTGATGAGTAATCATGTTCATTTGCTAGTCAGCCCTCAAGAGCAAAGTAGTGCGGGTTCGCTTATGAAGGGGATAGGGCAGAGGTATGTGCAGTACGTGAATCGTACATATGGACGCAGTGGGACCCTGTGGGAAGGGCGCTTTCGCTCATGCCTTGTTCAAAATGATAGCTATGTTTTGGCCTGTTATCGCTATATAGAAATGAATCCTGTCCGGGCAAAGATGGTAACGCATCCAGCGGAATATCGTTGGTCGAGTTATCGCGCTAACGCACAATCAGAGTCTTCGTATTTTATTACCCCGTATGCCCAGTATCTGTCGCTTGGCGGGGCGGATATACCGACTGCAGAAGCTTACAGGGAGCTCTTTAGAAGCGAGCTGGGAGTAGGGCTGGTTGACCAAATCCGAGCCGCCACCACCGGTAACTATGTGCTTGGTAGCTCGCGATTTGCTGCCGAAATTGAAGCGGTGATCGGACGGCGAGTTCAACGAGGGCGCCCGGGGCGTCCGGGAAAGCGATAGTCGTCTTAGTTGGAAACGTGGTCTGTCCCCGTTATTTCCTTGCCTTTTCCGTCACCTTTCCATTAGGACTACGACGCAGTGTGCGTGTGTGGCCGAGCCGTCATATCGACACCAAGTGCCTTCATGACCGCCAGAAGTGTTTTCAGAGTGGGATTACCGTGCTCGCTGAAGGAACGGTATAGCTGTTCGCGCGACAGGCCCGTTTCCCTGGCCAATTCGGTCATCCCCTTGGCTCGTGCGACTACGCCCATCGCTTTGGCGATATAACTTGCATCGCCGGTTTCCAGGGCATCGCTCATGAACTCCGCGATGGCCTCGGGAGTGCTGAGGTATTCTGCGGGGTCGAATTCTGTAAAAGTCTCAGTCATTTTGTGCTCTCCACGCCTGCATTATCTGGTGGGCGGTTTCAATGTCGCGGCTCTGACTGCCCTTGTCGCCGCCACAGAGTAGAATCACCAGCACATCGCCCTGCTGGTAGAAGTACACCCTGTAGCCAGGCCCGTAGTGAATTCGTAGCTCACTGAGACCATGGCCGACTGGAGCGACATCGCCAGGTAAACCCTCTATCAGTCGATTGATCCGTGAAGTGATACGAGCTCTACCGGTGTCATCCTTGAGCTTTTTCAGCCAGGATCGGAATTTGCTGGATTCGATCTTCTTCATAAAATGTAGTCTATAAAATACAGAAAAAGCAAGGCTGCATGTTCAAGGTCAAGCGTGTGCCTTGTTATTCCACTAATTAGAAAGTGAAACGGGCGACCCAGAGGTCGCCCGTTTTCGTTACTCAGCTGCTTGCGCCCGCAACCGTCTACCAATCACGTCCATCACATCACACCCATCGCGCAACGCTATCGTTAGCATTTTGCAAAAGTCGGATAGCACCACCGTATCGGAGCTGATATCCGAGCGGAACGCGATGTTTTCCAGCACCTGGGTCACGGTGCGGATACGGTAGTCCGCGGTTTCGAAGAGGACGTCGAGTGGGGCTTCGGTGTCGATGAGCAAGGTTGCGGGGACACAGTCGATGCCAGTGATGGGCATATATCGATTCATTTTGAAGATCTCTGTTTGATTGGCTGAAAGCCATCACTCAGTCGTCGCCAAACGATTGGGTGGTGGCTGTGCGCAGGTTGGCGAACCGGTTACAGAGAAAACCGGCAGATCCGAAGATCTCCCGCGCACAGCCGCCGTGGAATATAGCGGCTTTGCGGGTGCGTCGGTACCTGCAATCAGCCGGTAGCTTTCGCATTCTCTGTAATCGAGTCGCCAAACCCGAGTCGCCTTTGTGGGCGACGAGGGACTATAGGCTGGGCTGCTCCAATGCCACAAGACACCGCTTTCCGAGCTTTATATAGGACCTTTGATCTGGTAGTTGTCGGCTTACTCAGGCAAAGCAAGCGACTGCTGCGCAGTCGAGCGGGAGCAAGCTCCCTCGCCACGGGAGGCTCGACTTGAGGATTACGCACAACCCTCCCCCCGGGGAGTTCATTGCCGAGACTTACTTGGAACCGAACGGTATCAGCGGCCGTGAGCTGGCAGAAAAGCTCGCTTTCGCCTGAATCATCCCTCGGGCGTCGCCGGGTGTGGGGATTCGAGACAGACCAATCGAGATCGGCCTGTCTTTTCAATCGTGGTTGGGTCCGGTTCTCGCTCACATCAAATTGTGGGAAAAAACACTCTGCCTCGTCAGTCTCTTCCCAAACTGCTTTTTGCCGCTCGTAACGTCCGCTCAAGCTCCTTGTGCCTAAGGCAAACTCCTTGCCCGACTCCATCGGCTCGGCAGAAATACAGTGAACCTCGAAAGAACCCGATACATAGGTCATTACGGAGTTGTTTTTTCCGTGACTCGCTTCACCGTGGCCCCCGGTGGCCGTGACTCGCTCAAGCGTCTTTGTTTACTGGAAGCGAAAACTTCACTCACCGAGGTGCGCGATCGACTGGCGGAGCTGTACGAGAAGATGCTGCCCAGCAATCTGCCTTGTGTGATGACGGTGGCCATTTCCAAACCGCTGACCAGGCAGCAGGGTGAGCTGTTGAATAACCAGCGGCTGGTCATAAAAGACCTGATTGCTGATGCGATTGCCGCGCCGATGGGAATGGTTTCCGAACAAGGGGGCAGGATGGTTGCAAAAGTGGCGGGTGAGTTCATATCCAGCAAGCTGCGTACTTATCACGCTGGCGACATTGTCGTGGGTTTCGATGCGCAAGTCAGGGGCGGGATCGGTCCTCAGCGGTCCACATCCTCGATGGTCGTTTATGCTCAGGGATAGACAGCTTGATGATTTATTGCGTCCAGTCATTGTTTTTTCTAAGTCTCTACCTATACCTGCATTACCAGATCAAGGATAGATGCCTTAGAAAATGGTCCGGGCTGGCGCTATTGGCGGGGGGACTGGTTCTGATTTTGTGGTTGCCCTACATGATGTTGTTTTTCAGTACTCCCATTATTTCGATTGGTACGCTCCTAATGGGGTTGGGGCTGTTTGTTACCCAGAACAAATATCGTCGCCTGAGGTACGGGTCGCACCTTCATCCGTTGTGGCGTGTATCGAGCAATCTGGCTGACGATTTCCCCGCCGATTCGCAGATGCAGCAGTTATTAAGTTTGCTGGAAGAAGAGATCGGTCTTCCCAGGCATAGAGGCATTGGTTTGGACACGGCGATCAATCTCGACTTGGGCTGTGACAGGCGTGAGGCTCGTTATCTGATAGACGCGCTGCGGCAGGACTTCGGAATAGATTTTTCTGATTACAAGTCGTGCCGCTACTTTCCCCCGTCGATGTTCGACCGGCTTCTATGGCTCGGGGGCAAGGGGCGCGTCGGTGACGTTCCGCTGACCATCGGAATGCTATATCAGGCTATCAAGGCGCGGCGCTGGGATACTCGGGTGTTGGAGGGCCTGAGTTAATTCCATGAGGCGACCGCTACGCAGTCGAGCGGGAGCAAGCTCCCTCGCCACAGGGATCGCGCTCGACTGGGCGGGTTGGCGCATCAGCTGTGGCAGCAACTATGGGGCTTGGCCTCTTCGTATTTATCGTGGTGCCGCACCCAGTCCATGATTTCGTCTTCGTTGCGGCCCTTGGGCGTCAGGTCGAGGTAGTTGTAGGTGCCGACCAGGATGTCGAGGCCGCGGGCGTAGGTGGAGTAGGTGTGGAAGATGTCGCCGGCTTCGTTGCGATAGAAGACGCTAAGGCCGGGGAGTTCGCCTTCGGTGGTGTCGGTTTTTTCGTAGTTGTAGGTGGCTTTTCCGGCGGCGGTGTCTTCGGCTTTGAAGCTGACGCCGAAGTCGTAGTTGAAGTCGCAGCCTTGCGATGAGACCCAGTCGAAGGCCCAGCCCATGCGGCGTTTGAAGGGTTGGAATTCGGCGAAGGGCGCGCGGGAGACGGCGACCACGGCCACGTCGTGGTGGGCCAGGTGTTGGTTGGCGCCGTCGATGTGGTCGGACAGGAACGAGCAGCCCTGGCAGCCTTCTGTCCAGCCGGGGCCGAACATGAAGTGGTAGATGATCAGTTGGCTGCGGCCGCCGAACAGGTCGGCCAGGCTCAGTTCGCCTTGTGGGCCTTGGAAGCGGTAGGGTTTGTCGATTTTGACCCAGGGCAGGGCGCGGCGTTCGGCGCTGAGTGTGTCCCGTTCGCGGGTGAAGGCCTTTTCGTGGGCCAGGTGTTGGCGGCGGGCGGCGAGCCATTCTTCCCGCGAGACGACTGGATGGTTCTCTACGTTCATGGTGATTTCTCCTGTGGTCAGGGCCGCGAAGTCGGCCTTCAACAGTTGGTCGTTTGGCCTCGGAGCCATTCGACAGGCCGTTGGTCGGCTCAAGGCAGAGACCGCCTGGAAACCCAGCTGAACGGCGGCGCAGCGCCTCGGTCACAACCTAAGTAGGCATCTCACTCTTTGGAGGATGGACCAGGATGACGACTTATAACTGGGACTTGATCGAACGGTTGTTGCACGAAGTGCAGAACGGCGCCGGCCACAGCTTTACCCCTCGGCCTTATGCGGAGGAGCATGCGGCGCAGAAAGCGGCTGAAGGTGAGGCGATCGAGAACCTCGATCATCTGAAAACGGTTGCCGGGAAGTACGAGAAGTTGCTGCTGGACCGTGGCTATATCGAGCCGCGGCCGGAGGAAGAGGGCGGCAACGGTGAGAATTTTGTGCTGACGCCGCGTGGCTCGCGTTTGTTGAGCCTGATCGATAGCAGCATTCCGGGTAACGATCACCCACGCCAGGTGCTGGATGATCAGGACGATGCGCTGGATGAGTTTACGTTTGATGAGTTGGCTTCGAAGGCGCAGATTGCCTGACAGGCCAGCACTGAATCCTAATGTGGGAGCGAGCCTGCTCGCGATAGCGGTCTGACAGTTAAGGATAAGTTGTCTGTCAGAATGCTATCGCGAGCAGGCTCGCTCCCACATTGGATCTCACTGGTTTTAAATCAGTGCTTACTTAGCTTTGTGCTGCCTTCAGGCACCTCAAATCACTGAAATCCTTCTTCACCCCGTCGATCTTCTTCAGCAGCCGTTCGCGCTGGGGCGGGGTGCTTTCGGTCATCAGGTCCACCAGCAGGCTGCGGGCCTGGGCTTCGGTTTTGCTGAAGGCTTCGCGGTAGGCGGGGGTCCAGAGGCTTTCGCGGTTGACCAGCAATTGTTCGATGCGTTCGGGGAAGTCGGGACGGTGGCGTTGGGCGACGGCTTCGCTGAACTGGTTTTGCCAGTGGGCGCGGTTGGCGATCCATTGCTGGTTCTGCTCACCCAGGGCGGTGGACCAGGCCGTCACCCGTTGGCGCTGGGCGTCGTTGAGCGGGCCGAGCCAGTTGTCCAGGCGTTTGACCATGCGTTCGCTGCGTTCCTGGATCTGCTCCTGCAACATCGGCTTGAGGTATTGCTGCTGGCGTTTGCGCTGGTCCTTGACGAAGGCGGCGTCCATGTCATCGACTTGGTCGTCGTTCAGGCTTTGCAGCAGTTCGATGGCCGAGGGGGTGATTTCCCGGGCGGTTTCGGCGAGGGCGGCCTTGGCTTCCCGGGTGCGTTGTAGCAGCGCTTCATCGGTTACCTGGTCGGTTTGCACCATGGTCTTGAGGCGATCCAGCCAGTCGAGGTAGCCGGGCAATTGGGTGGTGCAGTGCCAGGTCAGGTGGTCCTTGAGGCGCTCGTTGAACCAGTCTTTTTGCTCGCCTCTGATGTCCAGGTAATCGTTGAGGGTCCAGGGGATGATCAGGTCGAGGTTGCGGTAGGCCAGGCCGATGCGACTGCAGGCGGTGACGGCCAGCAACAGAGCGATGAGCATGGTGGTGCGGGTCAACCAGCGCGGCATGAGCGAGTCCTTGCGAAGGCGTCGGTGCTTTGTTTGAGCATCGCAGACGCGCGGCAGTTCAGCCGATTAAATGCGTAACGCTTAGTAAAAAGGGTGGGCCATCTTGAGGGTCAGCAGGCTGTCGCATTCGCTGTTGTGGCCGGAGTATGCCGAGCAACTGCTGCCGCTGAGGCTTGAGTCACTGTAGATCAGGTCCAGGTCGATGCCCATCCAGGGCCGGGAAATTTTCAGTGACCAGTCGCTGAAACTGCCTACATAGCCGTTCTCGACCGACACTGGCGTATTGAGTTGGTGGGTGGTGTATTTGGCGCTGATGCCAATGCCGAACGGTATGTTGCCGCCCAGGTCGGCAAACAGCGTGCTGTTCTGTTTGTCCGGGTCGTTGCTCAGGGCGGCGCCAAAACGGCTGCCGAACACGGTCAGACCGCCGTAGAACTCCTGGCTGCCGGGAGTATCGAGGGTGGGGTAGCTGTAGTGGATCAGGCCGACTTCGTAGCCCAGGGTCTGGTCGAAGGGTTGTTTAAAGCCTATGTAGGAATCCACCTCGAGGTTGGCGGATACGCCCACGCTGGGTGACCAGTGGCCGACGTACCAGCCGCTGTCGTGGCTCAGGTCCAGGCCACCATGGAACGAACCGCTGCTCGACGGCGTGACCAGGCCCTGGGCCATGCTGCGGCTGGGAGTGGTGCCAAGCTTGAGGTCGAAGTCGCCGAGTTCGCGCTGGAAGACCTGCCCGTGGACGAGGGAGCACGAGAGCAGGCTGACCGTCAGCGGAACAAGGGAGATGCGCATGCTTCATTCCATCAATAACGAGGAGCAGGAACGATAACTGAGCTGAAAGGCTTGGGCTAGAGAGGTCCAAGCATACCGGCGAATGGTCGGCTGCGACGGCCGTTCGTCGAATCATGGGAAATGGGTGGGGCGGGGGAGGGTTCCAGTCCAAGCGCTTCGAAGCTCAAAGCGCTTTGGGACCAGGTGACGTGCAGGTTACTTCTTGCCCAGGCTAATCTGCTTGGAAGGGCCGAATGTCTGGCCGCTGACGCCTTTGGCAATTTGCTGGATCTCGCCGCCGGACTTGAGGAACGCAGCGATCTGGTTGTTGATCGACTCGCTGGTTTCAACGGCTGGAGCTGGCTTTGCTTTGCTGTTGGATGCTTTTACGCGCATGACGGCCATTAACCTGTAGATAATTAATTGGGCCAGGCATCGTACAGGAAATACTTGACAATTGCTTGGCAAATATCCTTCTGAATTATCGCTGTGGTGACGGAATAATGAGCGGTTACCCTGCAATGATTGCCCTAAGCCTCTGTTTTAAATAACAACCGAGGGCGAAATAGGGCGACGATGGCGAGCGCTACGCACCGTCGCCCGCCTGACGAATGGCCGTGCCTGGGGCGAAAGCCCAGGAAAATCAACGGTTGTGCAGGGCCGTGCCAGTAAACCTCACCGGCGGCCACGAATCAGGCTGCAAAACCGGGTAGAATGCCGCCCACGCAATGAGGGTATTGGAAATGGCTTTAGTCGGGCGCTACAACAGTTTGCAAGTGGTTAAACACACTAACTTCGGTTTATATCTGGACGGCGGTGCGGACGGCGAAATCCTGCTGCCCAACCGTTATATTCCCAAGGATATTCCCAGCGAAGATGAAGACTGGCTCAATGTTTTCATTTATCTGGACAGCGACGACAAACTGATCGCCACCACGGAAAAACCCAAAGTTCAGGTGGGTGAATTCGCCAGCCTGAAAGTGGCTGAAGTCAACAGCATCGGCGTGTTCCTGGACTGGGGCCTGCCCAAGGATCTGTTGCTGCCGTACTCCGAAGAAAAGCGCCAGATGACCGCCGGCGAGTACTGCGTGGTGCACGTCTACCTCGACAAGCACACCCGCCGCATCACTGCCACGGCGCGCCTGGATCGTTATCTGGACAAGACTCCGGCCAACTACACGCCGGGTCAGGAAGTGGATTTGCTGGTCGCCGAAGCCACCGACATGGGCTTCAAGGCGATCATCAACAACAAGCACTGGGGCCTGATCCACAAGAATGAAATTTTCAAGTTCATGCGCGCCGGCAAACAGGAAAAAGGCTTCATCAAGGAAGTCCGCCCGGACGGCAAGATCAGCCTGAGCCTGCAGCCCGTAGGCCAGGAAGCCGCCACCAGCCTGAACGCCAAGATCCTCGCCAAGTTGCGGGAGAACGACGGCACCTTGCCGGTCAGCGACAAGAGCGACCCGGTGCTGATCAGCAGCCTGTTTGGCGTGAGCAAGGGCAACTTCAAGAAGGCCATTGGTGCGCTGTACAAGAATGGGCAGATTGTCATTCATGCCGATCGCATTGAATTGAGCTGATTGACCACAGAATCCTGTGGTCCTGTGGCAAGGGAGCTTGCTCTCGCTGGTTGCAGGACGATTTGGGAGCTGTGTAGGAGCTGTGTAGGAGCTGTCGAGTGCAACGAGGCTGCGATCTTTCCCCTATAAATTGAGTCTCAAGCGAAGATCAAAAGATCGCAGGCTTCGCCAGCTCCTACAGAGCCCAGGGGGAGCGCCTGTCTGTATACAAAACCCTGCACCTTTAGCATGCATCTACGCCCTGTTCGTGGGCGCATGTCAGCTCTTGCTCGGCTTTTACTCCCGCTGTACACCCCGGTTTGTCTCACATCTCGCGCCTATGGCACGCATTCTGCGTGGCAACGCGTATACAAACCATGCCGGCTCCCGTGCGCAGTATGGTGAGCAGGTCGATACGGGGGCACGGCGGTACTCAAAGGAGCCCCGCAATGTCCGAGCAATTGCCCAACGGCTACAGCCCTCGCCTCTATAACGAAGACCTGGGCCCGCTGCCGCAGAAATGGAATTGGTACAACATCTTCGCTTTCTGGATGAGTGATGTACACAGCGTGGGCGGTTATGTCTTCGCCGCCAGTTTGTTCGCGTTGGGGTTGGCGAGTTGGCAGGTGTTGATTGCCTTGCTCGGCGGGATCTGCTTCGTGCAGTTGATCGCTAACCTGGTCGCCAGGCCGAGCCAGCAGGCGGCGGTGCCGTACCCGGTGATCTGTCGGCTGGCGTTTGGCGTGTTCGGGGCGAATATCCCTGCAGTCATCCGTGGCTTGATCGCCGTGGCGTGGTACGGGATTCAGACATACCTGGCGTCCAGCGCGCTGATCATCGTGGTGCTACGGTTCGTTCCTTCGATGGAGGTCTATGCGACACCGCATTTTGCCGGTTTGTCCTACCTGGGCTGGTTCGGTTTCCTCAGCCTGTGGTTCGTCCAGGCGCTGGTGTTCTGGACCGGGATGGAGTCGATCCGTCGTTTCATCGACTGGGCCGGGCCGGTGGTGTATGCGGTGATGTTCCTGTTGGCCGGTTGGATCGCGTGGAAGGCCGGTTGGAGCAATATCAGCTTCACCCTGGCGGAAAAGTCCTTGTCTGGCTGGCAGGCGTTCGGCCAAGTGATCGTGGCGACGGCGCTGGTGGTGTCGTACTTTTCCGGCCCGACCCTGAATTTCGGCGATTTCAGCCGTTATTGCCGGAGCATGTCTGACGTGCGTCGGGGCAATTTCTGGGGGCTGCCGGTGAATTTCCTGGCGTTCTCCCTGGTCACCGTGGTGATTGTTTCCGGGACTTTGCCGGTGTTCGGCGAAATGCTCCACGACCCGATTGCCACTGTGGCGCGTATCGACAACGACGTGGCCGTCTTGCTGGGCGCCTTTGCCTTCGTGACCGCCACCATCGGCATCAACATTGTCGCCAACTTCGTCTCTCCCGCGTTCGACTTCGCCAACGTCGCGCCCAGCAAGATCAGCTGGCGCGCCGGCGGCATGATCGCGGCGGTGGCCTCGATTTTCATCACGCCGTGGAACCTGTTCAACAACCCCGAAGTGATCCACTACACCTTGGACGTGTTGGCGGCGTTCATCGGGCCGCTGTTCGGGATCTTGCTGGTGGATTACTACCTGATCAGAAAACAGCAGATCGACGTCGACGCGCTGTTCAATGACGGGCCGAGCGGGCGCTATTACTACAGTGGTGGTGTCAATTGGACCGCGGTCAAGGCGCTGATTCCGGCAACGCTGATGGGCGTGGCGATCACCTTCACGCCGCTGTTGCAACCGATGGCCAACTTTGCCTGGTTCACCGGTTGTTTCCTCGGCGCAGTGTTGTATTTCGCCTTGGCGCGACGCGAGTCGGCGGGGCAGTTGAACAAAGTGTTCAGCGCGGCCGAGCAGGCCTGATCAACGCAGCACGGTTTGGGCGCAAGGGCTCGCCGCGCTGCGGTTGGCGGGCCGCAGCAACAGGCCTCCGGCCAGCAGCAGGCCGCTGCCGGCAATGATCAGCGCCGGTTGCAGGCCGCCGCTGAAATGGCTGCTCAGCGCCGCCAGCAGTGGCCCGCTGAGCTGGCCCAGGGCAAAACAGGCGGTCAACAGGCCCGCGTTGCGCTGAGTGGCGTGGGGTGCCAGTTCCCGGGAACGCAGCATCACCAGTTGCATGCAGGCCAGGAACGGCGCGCCACACAGGATCACCCCCAACGCCAGCCCCGGCCCACTGCCCAGCAGGCAGGCAAATACGCCGGCGGCTTGCAGCCAGAGCGTACCGATCAGCCAGCGACCGGTGGTGTTCGGGTTGGGGCGACGCAGGCTGACCAACAACACGCCGCTGGCGGCAGCCAGGCCGAAGCAGGGCCAGAACAGGTCGGCCAGCCATTGCCCGTGGAACTGCGCCGAGGCCATTTGCGACAGGAACGTAGCCGGAATGATGTAGCCCAGGCCATACAGGGCGTACACCACGCCCAGTCGAGCGACGCCAGCGTTCGGTGAAGGGCTGGTTGGCCCGGCGACAGGTGTTGCTACGACCGGCTGCGGCAGGATCGGCAAGATCATCAGCAACATCGCCAAGGCCACGCCGGCATACATCAGCCACAGGGTTGCGGAGGTCTGGCCCAGCAGATTCGAACCCAAAGCGAGCAGGCCGGTCAGGAAAATTCCCAGCCCCGGGCCGGCAAACACCAGTGCGCCCAGGCGTGGCCGTCCCGCCGCCGCAGCCAAGGGTTGGCTCAGGGCGGTGATCATCACCAGCACCCAGGCGCTCGCCACGCCGGTGCCAAAGCGTAATGCCAGGTGTGGCCAGAAGCCCCAGGCCCAGAACGACGCCAGGGTCAGCAGCACGCACAGCCACAGGCCGCCGAGCAACCGTCGCCGCACCTGTTCCGGACGGCGAACGAACATGGCATCCAGCGCGCCGAGGAAATACCCCAGGTAGTTGGCCGCGGCAATCAGACCGGCGGTGGTCAAGTCGATCTGACCTTCGCCGATCAAATGAGGTAACTGGGGCGTCAGGGCGAAGCGGCCGATGCCCATGGCCATCATCAGCGCGATGAAACTGCCGAGCAGGCGAATAAGAGGTGACATGGTCGTTCTCCAGTGTCGAGGCGAATGACCGTCAGGCTAGGACTGATTGACTTTCATTAAAAATGAATAATAGTGAGTAACTTGTTCTTTTTTGGAGAAGGTCATGGAGTTCAGCCAATTGCGGATTTTCCAGGCTGTGGCCGAGGAAGGTTCCATCACCCGGGCCGCCGAGCGCCTGCACCGGGTACCGTCGAACCTTTCGACCCGGCTCAAGCAGTTGGAAGAGCAACTGGGCGTGGACCTTTTCTTGCGCGAGCGTCAGCGTTTGCAGTTGTCACCGGCCGGAAAAGTCCTACTGGACTATGCGGCCAAGCTGTTCGCCTTGCACGACGAAGCCCATGCCGCCGTACAGGGCGGGCAGCCGGCCGGGGACTTCCTGCTGGGCACGATGTACAGCACGGCGGCGACGCATCTGCCGGACTTGCTGGCGGCTTATCATCGGGCGTATCCGGAGGTGAACCTGCAAGTGCAGTCCGGGCCGAGTGGTGAATTGCTTGAGGGTTTGCTCACCAATCGTCTCGACGCGGCGTTGGTGGACGGCCCGCTGGAGTTGGCGGGGTTGGACGGCGTGCCGTTGTGCGACGAACGACTGGTGCTGATCACCGAGGCCGATCACTCGCCCGTGCGCAGTGCGTTGGATGTGCAGGGCCGCGCGGTGTTCACGTTCCGGCGTGGTTGCTCCTACCGGATGCGGTTGGAAGCCTGGTTTGCCCATGACCATGCCACCATGGGCCGGGCGATGGAAATCGAGTCTTACCAAGGGATGCTGGCGTGTGTGATCGCCGGGTCCGGGGTGGCGCTGATGTCGGAGTCGATGCTGGCCAGCCTGCCGGGCCGCGAGCGGGTGGCGGTGCACCCGTTGGTCGAGCCGTTTGCCAGCGCCACGACCTGGTTGATGTGGCGCAAAGGCATGGTCGGAGCCAACCTCAACGCCTGGCTTGAATTGCAACAACAGGCCTGGCCACGAGCGCCCATGACGACGGTGCAATCGGCTTGAGCTCCGGGAGGTGGGTTTTGATTAATTCAGTAACAGATCATTGCAGACTGAGACGAGCATTGCGTAGAACATCGGACTATTATCAGTGCGAAGGGGCCACAGTAATTTGCTGCTTGTACCACCCTGAGGGGGCACCACGATGAAAGAGAAAATCCAGAACTGGCTTCACGACCTGGGTGTCGCGCTTGGCCTGATCGAGCCACCGATGCAACCGGTACCGATCCGCACCGATGACGAGCAACGCCGCCGCCAACCGCGCCGCCGGTAAACCCACCAGGCATTTGGAGAGATCGCAGCTGCGGACCATTTCAATTGAGATGGTCCGCAACTGCGATCTTTTTATTTGTGGAGGCCGACGCTGTGGGGGCGAGTTCATTGCCAGGGTGTCGGTCAAACCGCCTTGGCCACCACCTTCGGCCGTGGCGACAACAAGCTCACCCGCACAAAACTCACCAGCGCACTCAGGCTGTAGTAAATCGGCGTGTGGGCGTCCAGGCGGTCCTTGAGCATGAAGAACAGTGCGGTCAGCAAGCCCAGCGACAGGCTGGTGATTGCGCCGGCGGTGCTGCCCCTGGCGCTGCAGCCTCAGCGCGAGCGCGCTGTTGTGGCCAGAGATTGCTCCCGCTGGGTTCTGTAGGCACTGGCGAAGGCTCGGGCCGCGTTTGGACGATCTTTTGATCTTTTGATCTTTCGCTTGAGACTCAAATGTCTGGGGAAAGATCGCAGCCTCGTTGCACTCGACAGCTCCTACACAGTTCCTACGCGGTTCCTACACGGCTCACAGTTCTTATGGATGCAGTCGAGAGGGAGCGCGCTCCCTCGCCACAGCTTCTCGGATCAGGCGGTTTGCTTGAGGGCTGGTTTATCGAAGGGCTCCGAAGCGTCCTTGCTACGCGGATCCCCCGGGCCATACACCGCCGTCGGCTCTGGAAACAGGCTCAGCAATACCAGGTACACCACCGAGGCCAGACCCAGGGTCACCGGTAGGCTGATGTCGATTCCGCCTGCCAGTTCTCCCAGCGGCCCGACGAACTGCCCCGGCAGGTTGACGAAGCACAACCCCACCAGCGCGCTGGGGATCCATGCCCCAAGGCCGCGCCAGTTCCAGCCGTGGCTGAACCAGTAGCGCCCGCCGGTTTCGCCGCGGGTGAACACTTGCAGGTCATCCGGGCAGTAGAAGCCGCGGCGCACCAGCAGGCCGATGATCATGATCACCATCCATGGCGTGGTGCAGGTGATGATCAGCACGGCGAAGGTCGAGACGCTCTGCACCAGGTTCGCCGCGAAGCGCCCGATGAAGATGAAGGCAATCGACAGCACGCCGATCAGCAGCGTCGCCTTGACCCGCGACAGCACCCGTGGAAACACGCTGGACATGTCCAGCCCCGTGCCATACAGCGACGTAGTGCCGGTGGACATGCCGCCGATCACCGCGATCAGGCACACCGGCAGGAAGAACCACCCCGGTGAAACCGCCAGCAGCCCGCCCACGTAGTTGTTGGCCGCGATGTAGTCCGGCGCCTTGATCGCCACGATGGTGGCGGTGGCGAGGCCGAACAGGAACGGGATCAACGTCGCCAACTGCGCAGCGATCACGGCCAGCATGATGCGGCGCTTGGGCGTATCGCGGGGGATGTAGCGCGACCAGTCACCCAGGAATGCACCGAAGGAAATCGGGTTGCTCATGGCCACCAACGCCGCGCCGATGAACGCCGCCCAGAAGCCCGGCTGGCCGAGGCTGACGGTGCCGGCGAACTGGCTGTCGAAGGTCGGTGCGAAGGCGAGAATGCCCAGCAAAAACAGCAGGCTGGCCGCCCACACGGCGATGCGGTTGACCCACAGCATGAAGCGAAAGCCATAGATGCATACCGTCAACACCAGCAGGGCGAACAGGCCGTAGGCCAGGCCCAGGCTCAGGTCGGTCTCTGGCATGCCGATCAACCGTTTGGCGCCGCCGATCAACGCGTCCCCCGAACTCCACACCGACAGCGAGAAGAACGCGATGGCGGTCAGCAACGACAGGAACGAGCCGACGATTCGCCCGTGCACGCCGAAGTGTGCACCGGAAGACACCGCGTTGTTGGTGCCATTGAGCGGGCCGAACAGACCCATGGGCGCGAGGATGATCGAACCCACCAGGACGCCCAGCACAATGGCCCAGACCCCGGCCTGGAATGACAGGCCGAACAGCACGGGGAAACTGCCGAGCACGGCGGTGGCGAAGGTGTTGGCGCCGCCGAAGATCAGGCGAAACAGGTCGCTTGGGCCGGCGGTTCGTTCGTGGTCCGGGATCTGTTCGACCCCGAAGGTTTCAATTTGCGTAAGGTTGTTGTCGTTATTGTTATACATGATCTGCTCCGATCATAAAGGCGCGCCCGTCGTGTGCGGGCGCCACCTGTTGCTAAGGGATTGGCAGCCCTTCCGGCATTGCGGACAAATGTTCGTGACAGGCCAGCCATAGGCCTTGTTGTTCTTGGCGAAACACAACGGTTTCGCGCTCCTGGCTAAAGTGAAGCTCCCCTTGCATGCGCAACTCGGTGGCCACGTCATGGATGAAAATCGCCACGTCCCCTAGCAGGCTGACGAAGGCGTTGCTTGAGGTGCAATTGAGCACCTCGAAGCCATCCTCGGACCGCCAGCGATCCCACAACGCCTGGTAAGCATCGCGTGACAGCAGGGGCTGTTCGAGGGTGTGGAACACGAAACTCGCATCAGCCGTGAACGCACCGAAGTAGGCGTCGCGGTCGTTGCGGGCGAAGGCCGCCACCAAATGTGCAGCGGCCTGGAGCACTTGGTCCTGTTTGTTCATGGGCGCACCTCAGCGATGAACCACGCCAGGCAGTACGCAGAGCATCTCGTACAGCAGGTTGGCGCCCAGCAGCGAGGTGTTGCCGGTGGTGTCGTATGGCGGCGAGACTTCTACCAGATCGCAGCCGACCAGGTCGAGGCCCTGGCAACCACGGACGATTTCGATCGCCTGGATGGTGGTCAACCCTCCGATTTCCGGGGTGCCGGTGCCAGGGGCCCAGGCCGGGTCGATGCCGTCGATGTCGAAGCTCAGGTAGACCGGACCGCCACCGACTTTTTCACGCACTTCGGCCATCAACGGGGCCAGGGATTTGTGCCAGCATTCTTCGGCCTGGACCACGCGGAAACCCTGGTTGCGGCTCCAGTTGAAATCATCGGCGGTGTAGCCCTGGGCCCGCAGGCCGATCTGCACCACGCGGTCGCAATCGAGCAGGCCTTCTTCCACGGCGCGGCGGAAGGTGGTGCCGTGGGCGATCTTCTCGCCGAACATGTGGTCGTTCACATCGGCGTGGGCGTCGATGTGCACCAGGCCGACCTTGCCGTGTTTCTTGTGGATCGCCCGCAGGATCGGCAGGGTGATGGTGTGGTCGCCACCCAGGGTCAGGGGGATGACGTTGTGTTCGAGGATCTTGTGGTACGACTCTTCGATGATCCGCACTGCGTCCAGCAGGTTGAAGGTGTTGATCGGCACGTCGCCGATGTCGGCCACCGACAGCGAGTCGAACGGCGCGGCGCCAGTGGCCATGTTGTAGGGGCGGATCATCACGGATTCGGCGCGGATCTCGCGGGGTCCGAAACGGGTGCCGGCGCGCAGGGAGGTGCCGATGTCCAGCGGCACGCCGACGAACGCAGCGTCCAGGCCGGCAGCGGTTTGCAAGTGGGGGAGTCGCATCATGGTGGCGATGCCACCGAAGCGCGGCATGTCGTTGCCGCCCAGTGGTTGGTGAAGAATCTTGTCCACGGGTAGGGCCTCATCGTTGTTTTATTTATCAGGGGCCGATTCTGCGAAAAGCCGTTGCCGTGAAGAATCGCTGGCGGCAAATACTTAGTTCAGATTTTTCTAAACTAATGGCGGGTGGGGGCGATAGACTCGCGATTGACCTGTTGAGGTTAAATGGTGGGTGCAAGCCTGTGGGAGCAAGCTTTGCTCCCACAGATAAATCCCCTCGCCACAAAGTGTGCAGTGACCCGCCTGTATGGAGACACCCTGATGGCCAATGCTTTACCCGACCTGAAACTGCTGCGCATTTTCGTCAGCGTGGTCCGGCACCAGGGGTTCGCCAATGCCCAGCACGAGCTCAACCTGTCCACGTCGGCCATCAGCACCTACATGAGCCAGCTTGAGGCGGCCCTGGGCCTGGTGTTGTGTCATCGCGGCCGGGGCGGGTTCAGCCTGACCAGCAAGGGCGAGTTGTTCCATCAGGAAACCTTGCGCCTGCTGGGCGAGCTCGAAGGGTTCGAGCAGTACGCCGCCGCGCTCAAAGGTGAACTGCGCGGCACGCTGAACCTGGGGGTGATCGATTCCACGGTCAGTGACAGGGCCTTGCCGTTCGCCGAAGCCATCGGTGCCTACAGCCAGGAGCATCCGGCGGTGCATTTGCATCTGTCGGTCATGAGCCCTTATGAGCTGCAACTCGGCGTGCAGGACAACCGCCTGGACTTGGCCATCGGCGCGTTTTCCACGCGCATGAGCGGGCTGGTTTATATGCCGCTGTACCGTGAACAGCACTGGTTGTATTGCAGCAACCGCCATGCGCTGTTCAACGAGCGGCGCATCCCCGAGCAAGTCATCACTCAGCAGCGCATGGTCGGGCGCGGTTACTGGAGCCAGGCCGAACTGGCCCGTCATGGCTTCAAGCACAGCGCGGCGACGGTGGAGAGCATGGAGGCGCAGTTGATCCTGGTGTTGTCCGGTGCCTACGTCGGTTACCTGCCTGAGCACTACGCTCAGGCCTGGATCGACAAGGGCGACTTGCGCGTGTTGTTGCCGGCGACCTTCGGCTATCAGGCGCCGTTTTCGATGATCGTGCGCCGTGGTCGCAGCCGCGAGCCGCTGATCCAGACCTTCCGTGATTTGCTCAAAGCTCAACTGAATCAGGCCTGACCATGTCCAGAACTCAATGTCCGCGTTGCCAACGACCGCAAAGCCATTGCCTGTGCCCGTTGATCCCCAGCCTCGACAGCCGCACCCGCGTCTTGCTGTTGCAGCATCCCAGCGAAGTGAACCATGCCTTGAACACGGCCAGGCTGGCGGCTTTGGGCCTCAGTAATGCTGAACTGATCGTGGGCGAGGTGTTCGAGGATTTGCCCAGGTTACTCAATCAACCGGGTTATCAGGCGCGGTTGTTGTTTCCGGATGATGATGCACAGCCGCTGCAAGCCTATGTACCCTCCGATGACCCGTTGCTTCTGGTCGTGCCCGACGGCACCTGGCGCAAGGCACGCAAGTTGCTGCACCTCAACCCGCTGCTGGCGGCGCTGCCGAGGGTGACGTTGGCCGAGGGCGGGGTGTCTCGTTATCGTTTGCGCAAGGCACCGGGACCGGGAGCGTTGTCGACGGTCGAGGCGATTGTCCAGGCGTTGCAGGTGCTTGAAGCGCCGGCGAGTTTCGAGCTGTTGCTGAGGCCGTTCGAGGCATTGATCGAGGGGCAGATCGCGGCGATGGGGGAGGAGACGTTTCGGCGTAACCATGCTGAGAAATAATGGATGTCTTTGCCGCCGCCTTCGCGAGCAAGTCCGCTCCCACAGTTGATCTTCAGTGCACACAAGATTTGTGGTCACCACAAATCCAATGTGGGAACGAGCCTGCTCGCGATGGCGGCCTCATGATCAGAGGAGCGCCCAGTTAGAACCTATCGCTCGCGCATCGCCTCGGTCTGCGCCTTCAACACCGGCTTGAGCAGGTAATCCAGGACACTTTTCTCCCCGGTGATGATGTCCACCGTCGCCACCATCCCCGGAATGATCTGCAAGGGGTTGGCATCCCCACCCAGGTGGTTTTTATCGGTGCGCACCTGGATCAGGTAGAAGCTGTTGCCTTTGTCGTCGGTGATGGTGTCGGCGCTGATCAGTTCGAGCTTGGCGCTCAGCCCGCCGTAGATCGTGTAGTCGTAGGCGCTGAACTTGACCATGGCCTTCTGGCCTGGATGAAGGAACGCCACGTCCTGAGGGCGGACCTTGGCTTCGATCAGCAGGTTGTCTTCCAGGGGCACGATTTCCGCCATGTCGCTGCCCGGCTGCACCACGCCACCGATGGTGTTGACCTTCAGTTGCTTGATCACCCCATGCACAGGCGAGACGACGGTGGTGCGGCTCACGCGGTCGTCGATGGCGATGCTCGAGGCGGTGATTTTCGACAGTTCGGTGCGTTTCTCGTTGAGGTCCTTGGCTGCCTCGGAGCGAAAGGTCTGTTCCGATTCGTCGATCTTGCTCTTGATCTCGTTGATCGCCGATTCGGCCCGGGGAATGGCCAGGGTGGTGGCATTGAGCGAGCCGCGGATTTCCACCGCGCTGCGTTTGAGCCGCAGGATCTCCACCGGTGATACCGCCCCGGTGCGCACCAGCGGGGCGGACATGTTCATTTCTTCTTGCAGCAAGGCCAGGGAGGAGCTGAACTGGCCTTGCTTGGAACGAAACTCCGCCAGTTCCTGGGTCTTCTGGCGCAATTGTTCGGTCAGGGTGCGTTGCTCGCTGGCCAGACGCCGCTGGCGTTGTTCGTACAGTGAGCGCTCGTCCTCGGCCACTTGCGGGGCCTTGGCAATCACCTCGGCCGAAAGATCGAACGGCCGGCCCTCGGCCTCGGCCGACAAGCGCTCGACCTGGGCGGTCAAGGCATAGCGGTCGACCTCGCTTTCGCCCTTGTTCGACAGGAACCGCGTGTCGTCCAGGCGCAGCAGGGTGTCGCCCTTGTTCACCATCTGGCCTTCGCGGACGAATATCTCCGTGACGATGCCGCCCTCCAGGTTCTGGATCACCTGGATCTTGCTCGACGGAATCGCCTTGCCTTCGCCGGTGGTGACTTCCTGCAACACCGCCAACTTCGCCCAAACCAGCCCGGTGATGATCAAACCGGCGGCCAACCACACGGTCACCCGCGAGCGGCGGGGCGAATCCTGCAGCGTGGCGCCAGCGGTTTCCGGCATGAACTCGCTTTCAGCGCTTTTGCTGAAACTGCCGAAGTAGCTTCGGGCGGCTGAATCCGGTGTTTGAGCAGACATGGGGCGGTACCCGTCAGTGAGAGAAAAAAAGCCGAACACATACCCGTGGCTTGAGAGGGTTATCTGTGGGAACAAGCCTGCTCCCACAGATTACGGTGTTGTTTCTATACCGCTGCGGAGCCCACCCGTCCCTTGCGCAGCGCATCGATCACCGCGTCTTTCGGTCCATCGGCCACGATCCGGCCGTTGTCCAGCACCACCAAGCGGTCCACCAGGCTCAGCATCGAGGTGCGGTGGGTAACCAGCAGCACGGTCTTGCCCTGTACATGGGGGTGAAGCTTCTGTCGCAAGACGTCTTCGCTGCTGTTGTCCATGGCGCTGGTGGGTTCGTCCAGCAGCAGGATCGGCGGGTCGAGCAGCAAGGCCCGGGCCAGTAGCACGGCCTGGCGTTGGCCGCCGGAGAGCAGTTGCCCGCGCTCGCCCACCGGGCGGTCGAAACCTTGGGGATGTTGGCGCGCCAGTTCGGTGACACCGGTCAGTTCTGCCACTTCCAGCATGCGCGCGTCGCTGATGTAGCGGGCGCCCAAGGTGAGGTTGTCCCGCAGGCTGCCGGCCAGCAGCGGCAGATCATGGGCGACGTAGCCGATCTGTTGACGCAGGTCGGCGACGTCCAGTTGCCGCAGGTCCAGGCCGTCGAGCAGCAACTGGCCTTCCTCCGGCGCATAGAACCCCATCACCAGGCGCGCCAGGGTGCTCTTGCCCGAGCCACTGCGGCCGATGATCCCGACCCGTTCGCCGGGTTTGAGGCTGAAGCTGATATTAGCCAGCGCCGGAGCGCTCTGGCCGTTGTAGTGGAAGGTCACGCCGCTGACGTCCAGCGCGCCCTGCAATTGGGTGCGGTCCAGGGGCCGTTGCTTGGCGTCACGCTCCTGAGGCAACGCCATCAGGGCATCGGTGCTGCGCATGGTGAGCTGGGCTTGCTGGTAACGGGTGATCAACCCGGCGATCTGCCCGAGCGGGGCGAGCACCCGGCTGCCGAGCATGTAGGTCGCTACCAGCGCACCGACGCTGAGGTTGCCGGCGATGATGCTGTAGACCCCGGCAACGATGGTCGCCATGCCCGCCAGTTGTTGCAGGAACAAGGTGCCGTTGGTCGCCAGTGCCGAGAGGTTGCGCGCGTGGCTGTCCAGGCGGGTGAGGGCACCATGGGTGCTTTCCCATTGATGCTGGCGCTCGCTCTCGGCGCTGCATGCCTTGAGGGTTTCCAGGCCGCCGAGGGTTTCGATCAGCAGTGCCTGGCGCTGGGCGCCCAGGGCCAGGCTTTTTTCCACGGTGTCGCGCAGGCGCACCTGGATGATCGTCGCGAAGATAATGGTGAGCGGAAACGCTACCACCGGAATCACCACCAGCCAGCCGCTCAACAGGCCGATCACCACCAGCATCAGCAGGGCGAAGGGCAGGTCGATCAGGCTGGTGAGGGTCACTGCCGTGAGGAATTCGCGCAGGCCCTGGAAGTCGTGGATGCTCTGGGCGAAGCCGCCGATGGTCACTGGCTTGGCCTTCATCGCCATGCCGGTGATGCGCTCGAACAGGGTGGCAGAGAGAATCACGTCGGTTTTCTTGCCGGCGGTGTCCAGCAGATGGGCGCGCACCACCCGCAATACCAGTTCGAAACCCGTACCGATCAACAGCCCCACGGCCAGCACCCACAGGGTCGACGTGGCCTGGTTCGGCACCACGCGGTCGTAGGTCTGCATGACGAACAGCGGCACCATCAGCCCCAGCAGGTTGATCAGGAAACTCGCCAGGATCGCGTCGCTGTACAGCCAGCGCGACAGCTTCAAGGTGTCGCGAAACCACGCCTCGACCCGCGGCACCAGGGGCGAACGCAGGTCTTCGAGTTCATGGCGCGGCCGGGCGAACAAGGCCTGGCCGCTGTAGTCGAGGGCCAGTTCCTCGCGGCTGACCCACTGCTCGCCGCCGTCGGCCTCGCAGGGCAGAATCAGCGCCTTGCCATCCTCACCCCAGCGCCGCAAGACCGCACAGCGGCCGCCCGCCAGAATCAGCATCACCGGCAGGTTCAAGGGGGAAATATCCGCCAGCTCACGACGCAACAGCCGCGCCTGCAAGCTGGCCCGGGCCGCTGCGCGTGGCAGCAGGTCCAGGCTCAAGCGTTGGTGCGCCATAGGAAGCCCGGCGCTGAGGCTGGCGCGGCTGACCGTCGCGCCATGGAGTTTGCAGAGGATCAACAGGCCGTCCAGCAAAGGATCATCGAAATTCAGGCGCGGATCGGCGCCGGGGGTTGCGGGTTCCATGCTGGTCACATTGTTCGCTCCCATTTTTTTGGAGGGGGGCTACTTCAGTTCCGGCAGCCGAGCCTGGTTCTTGACTTCGGTCTGCGCGACCGCATCGGCCGGCAGCACGATCCGTTGTTTTTGCAACAACAGGCCCATGTTCGCCAGCACCCGGTACATCGAGTACTCCTCGGTGTAACGCACTTCGGTGTAGCGACGGTTGGCGTTGTACAGCTCGTTTTCGCTGTCGAGCAGGTCGAGCAGGGTGCGTTGGCCGAGACCGAACTGATCCTGGTACGCAGCGCGCACACGGGCGGTGGTGTCGGCATATTCGCGGGCGGTGGGGGTCTGTTTGCGGGCGTTGAGCATCGCGTTCCAGGCCAGGCGTGTGTCTTCGTTGAGCTGGCGCAGGGCATTGTTGCGGATGTCCATGGCCTGGTTGATCTGGTGGGCGTTGGACGCCAGCCGTGCCTTGTCGCTGCCACCGCGGAACAGGTTGTAGTTCATCACCACGCCGACCCGCCAGTTGTTGTCGTGGCCTTCTTCGCCACCAAGGTTGTTATTGGCGCCCACCGCCGCCTCGGCGTCAAAGCGCGGGTAGAACGGCGACTTCGCTACTTCGTACTGGCTCTCGGCGGACTGTATGTCGGCTTGGGCCGATTTCAGGTACGGGTTGTTATCCACCATGCTTTGCTGGGCTTCGCGCAGGTCGGCAGGGATTTCGCCTTTGGTCGAGGGTGGCGCTTCCAGCTCATCGGGCATGCGCCCGACCACGCTGTAGAAATTCGCTTCGGCGTCGGCCAGGTCGACCTGGGCGGTGTCGTAGTTGTTTTCCGCCAGGGCCCGACGGGCATTGGACTGGTCGGAGTCGGCGGTGCTGCCCACCCCACGCTCGGTGCGCAAGCCGATCTGGTCGTTGACCCGCAGGTGCGCCTGCAGGTTGTTCTTGGCCAGGGTCACCAGTTCACGACGCTTGAGCACTTCCAGGTAGACCTCAATGGTGCGCAGCGCCAGATCCTGGGCGGTGCCCTGGGCATAATAGGCCCGGGAGTTGACCACGCCTTGGGTGCGCTCCACTTCATTAGCGGTGTTGAACCCGTCGAAGATCATCTGCCGCAGACGCAGCTCCGATTGGGTGTAGGTCAGGATATTGGTGTGGTGATTACCCAAGGCTCGGGTGTTGGTGTTGTCGCTATAGCCACGACCGTAACCGGCATTCAAATCCACTGACGGGAAAAAGCCCCCTCGGGCGACCTTGACGTCTTCATTGGCTGACAGACGGCTGTCTACCCGTTGTGCCAGCTCTGGGTGAGTGGCAATGGTGCTCTGGATCGCTTCGGTCAAGGATATGGCCTGCGCCTGAGAGGAGCAGGCCATGGCCAGCAAAACCGCGCTGCAGAGGGGGGTTAGAACGCGCATGAGGTGCATCTCCTGATGTCTGTAGTGCTTTGCTTGTCGCCAAAATATTGACGAATTAAAGATCAAAACCGTTTCAACCTTGTAACAACACAGCTAAGAACATCCTGAGCAAAACCTAAGAAGAATTTTTCATAAGACTTATGCCGAAAAAAACTTATGTGCTTGAAAAAAACCGGCACATTGTTCAAAGCGAAAGCCTTTGAATCTGAGGGTTCTGACGGCTTTTAGGCGTCAATAAAAGTTCCATGCAGATGTTTAAGTAACGTGAAGAAGTACCGGAAGGGCGATGTGAGATGTGTTTTTTGGTGACGGTTTTTTGTCATTCTGGCGAATTGCTAGCACCTTCTGTTTTCACGAAAGCTGGCAGATTTTCCAGCTTTGTTGGTCGCCAAACCTGAGGACGGATTCTTCACCCAGACAGGTGCCGATTGCGGTCGGCAACGGAGGAAATGCACATGGCAGCGCTCATCGGTATCGTCAGCAAAGTGGTCGGGCAAGTTTTCGCAGAAGCGGCCGGTGGCCTGCGGCGGCCTCTGGTCGAAGGCGATCGGCTTTATGCCGGCGAACACCTGGTCACCGGTGCCGAAGGGGCCGTGGCTGTTCATATGCAGAACGGCCAGACGTTGACCCTGGGCCGCGAAAGCAACCTGACCCTGACCTCGCAGTTGCTCGCCAACCCTGCGCCTGATGTCGACACGCCTGACGCGGCGACACCGAGTAACGCGCAACTGACCAATGTGCAAAAGCTGCAGCAAGCCATCGCCGCCGGCGCCGACCCGACTCAGACCGGTGAAGCCACGGCCGCCGGCCCCGAGGGTGGCAACCCGGGGGGCGTGGGCGGCGGGCACAGCTTTGTGCTGCTGGAAGAAGTCGGCGGGCAGGTCGATCCGCAGATTGGTTTCCCCACGGCCGGGTTCAACGGGATTCCCGAGTTTCCACAACTGCGCCTGGCCGGTGACCCGGATAACACGGGCGACGATGCAACCGTGCCGCCGGAGACTCCGGACAACCCCGTGACCCTCGACGGGGTCAATGTCGAGGGCGGTGAACTGACCACCAACGAGGCCAATCTGGCCGATGGTTCGGCCAGCAATCCGAGTGCGCTGGTGCAAATCGGCACCTTCACGGTTTCCGCGCCTGACGGGCTGAGCAGCCTGAGCATCGGCGGCATCAACGTGATCACCGGCGGCGTGCCCGCAGGCTTCCCCCAAACCATTACTTCGGCGCTGGGCAACACGTTGACCATCACCGGCTATGACCCGGCCACCGGGGTGGTCAGCTACAGCTACACCCTGACGGACAATGAAACCCATCCGGCCGGCGGCGGTGTCAACAGCATCACCGAGCAGTTTGCGGTGGTGGCCGTCGACACCGACGGTGACACGGCCACCGGCACCCTGGACGTCAACATTACCGATGACGTGCCACAGGCGATCGACGACAGCCACGCCAATACGGCGTCGGAAACTTTGGTTACCCTCACCGGCAACGTATTGCCCAACGATCATCAGGGCGCCGACCGGATCCCCACCGGCCCCGACAGTGGGCCGATCATTGGTGGGACGTTCACCGGCACCTACGGCACCCTCGTGCTCAATCCCAACGGCACGTACACCTACACCCTGAACACCAGCGACCCGCAATTCGTCGCGTTGCATGGCGGGGGCAGCGGCACCGAGACCTTCACCTACACCCTGACCGATGCCGATGGCGACACCAGCACGGCGAACCTGGTGTTGCAGGTGCATAACAATGATGATCCGGTGGTGTTGGTAGGGCTGGATGCTGCAGGTGGCGAACTGTCGCTGCTGGAGAAAAACCTCAGCGACGGCAGCAGCCCGGATGCGCCGGCGCTGACCCAAAGCGGCACCTTTACCGTGACTGCGTTGGACGGTGTGCAGACCCTGAGCGTGGGCGGTATCAACGTGGTGACGGGCGGTGTGGCAGCCGGTTTCCCACAATCGATTATCACCGCGCTGGGCAACACCCTGACCATCACCGGTTTCAACGCTGCGACTGGGGTGGTCAGTTACAGCTACACGCTGCTGGACAATGAAACCCATCCAAACGCCAACGGCGCCAACAGCCTCAGCGAGCAATTTGCGGTCGTCGCCATCGACGACAACGGCACCACCGCCAACGGGAATCTGGACGTCAATATCGTCGACGACCTGCCCAAAGCCGT
>NZ_CAXAPD010000049.1:0-25526 GCF_963970515.1 Pseudomonas sp. RL_5y_Pfl2_73
GGCCGTCGGCGCGGTGTTCGAAGGTGTAGAGCAGGCCTTCTTCGGCGGCGAGGCGGGCGATGAAGTCGAGGTCGGTTTCGCCGGCCTGTACGCAGTATTCGCGAGGTTGGTGCTCGAAGCAGATTTCGCTGCGGATGTCGGTCAGCTTTTGCTCGGCCAGCATGCTGGTGATGATGTCGGGCACGGTCTGGCCCTGAAAGATACGCCAGTTGGAACGCAGCCCAAAACGCGTCAATGTCGGTTCGACCACAGCGGTGTAGCGGGTGCGGCGAAAGCCGGTGTCACCCTGTTGGAACAGGCTGACCAAACCATGCACGTAACGCACCGGGGTGTCGTTGCGCCAAATGGTGAACACCGCGGCCAGATCGAGCATGCGGAAGAAGTCGATAGCCGGGTGATGGCTGACCAGTTCCAGTTCCAGTTTGAACGGCTGGGAGAGGCCTTCTTCGAGCTTGAAGGAAACCACTTCGAAGGGATCGCCCCGCAGCGGTTCGAAGGTGTAGCGCAGGTCGCTTTGACGGGGCATGGGGCCTCCTTGTGGTGAGTGCGTGGGTATTGCGCCACACAGCGAGCGGTGCGGCGCAACGGTTCGGGTGCTGCTTAGGCCGGCTTACGCCAGTCGTCCGAGGCTTCGGTACCGGCCACCACATGGGTCCAGCTGACCTTGCGATACGCCAGGCTGGTCTTGATCAGTTGGGTGTAGTTTTCGTTGTCATTGTTCTGCGCGTGGGGCAGCACGGTGTGGATGTCGACGACAGTGGCGTCTTCCAGCTTGGTGGTGAAGAAGTGCTCCTGCTTGCCGTCGCCCGAGGTGCGGAACCACTTCACTTCAACGGTCGGCAGCATTTCGCCGGTGGCCAGGGCCTGATAGAGCATCGGTGAGGCTTTGTTCAAGGCGCTGGTGAAGGTCAGCGGCTTGTGCACCCGTTGCCCGGACGGTTGGCCACTCTGTGGGTCGGTGGGGGTACCGATTGCGTGGTCGATTTCCTGGGCGAGAATTTCGTCTTCGTGGCCTTCCACATAAACGTTGCCCACCGAGTCGGCGGTGAACGCGCCCTTGGTGATGTGGCCCTGGGTTTGGCCGTGGATGCTGATGTACGCAGGTGTTGGCATGACAAGCTCCTTGTCGTGATCAAGTGAACGGCCCATGGGGGCCGCGGGTTATGGCCGACACGGCCATGGCTTTGCAGGCGCTCGGGATGAGCACGCTGAAAATCGGTTACAGGTGCAGCACCCGCTCCAGGGACACCAGCACCTGCTGGGTGATGGCGTTCAGGCGGATGGAGTAGATCGTGTAGGCGATCGTCAGCACGACGGCGGCCATGGCCCAGGGTGTCCACAGCGGCCAGGCGCGTTTGATTCGGTAGTTGCGCGGTGCGACGTTTTTCAGCGGGTCGGTCAGGCGCTTGGGTGTTTCGCCGCGCAAGGGGCGCAGCAGGCCGTGCAGTTGGGTGATGATCTTCTGTATTTCGTCATCGCCCTTGATATGGGCGCCGTATTTGCCCTTCAGTCCGGAGATCAGGCACTGGTACATGAACTCCAGCACATGCTGATACCTGGCCGCTTCGGGGATCATGTTGTTCATCACGGTGAAGAATTTTTCGCCGCCTTGGGTTTCGCCGTGGAATTGGCTGAGCAACGAGCGTGCGCTCCAGCTGGAGAGCCTGCCCCAGGTGGTGCGCATGACCACCTCGTCAATCAATAGGCACAGGCTGTAGGAGTAGGCCTTGAGCATGCCGGCGTCGTAGTCGAGCTGGCTGACTTCTTCCATGATCGTGGTGATCTGGTTGCTGACGCTAAGGTACAACGCAGGTACGTCGTCATGCTGGTCCAGACGACGCAGGCGGATGACCAGGCCGATCAGTGGCGTGGCGGCATCGCACAACGGGTTCCAGGCCACGCCGCGGATGTCGAATTCAGGGTCGGCGAGCAGTACGGGCGGCTTTGGCTTGGCCTGCTCCTCAACGGGTTCCGGTTCTTTGCTGCCGGTCGCCTGTTGCAAATAACCCAAGAGCTGATGGGTGTTCGCAGGTGGCGTGGTTTCGGTGGACGTTGCTTCATTCATCTCTCTCACTCCTGATCGCCCAGAACTGCAACTCCAACTCCGGGAATTCACCGGCAATATGGAAACCGAACCCGCTGCCGCTGCTCAGGCTTTGCCAGGCAGGGTGATGGCGGTCGAGTTCGAAGTAGCTGAAGCCGGCATGGAACGGCAGGTGCCGCGGCGCCACCGGCAGCGGCCGCAGTGGAATACCTGGCAGTTGCAGGCTGACCAGTTGCTCCAGCCCTTCGGTGGAGGTGATCTTGATTTGCTTGGGCAGTTGCTGACGCAGGGTCTCGGCGGGCAGTTCGGCGCGCACGGCGAGGATGAACTCGGCGTTGTCCAGCAGGCGCTTGTCGTTCAACGCCGCGCTACGCACGCCGTACTGCTGCTCGACAATCGGCAACGACACCGCACGCGGTTGCAGCACCGTGCCCAAGGCACGGCGCAAGGTGTGTTCCAGCATCTGGAAGGATTCGCGCAGGTTGTCGTGCTGGTAGGCCGGGTATTCCTGGGGCAGGTGGCCCTCATCGGTAAAGGTCACCAGTTCGCCGCAGGCCTGGGCCAGGGCGATGTACAGCCGTTCCGGGTGGACTTGGCGCTGGCGAGCCAAGTGCTGGAACAGCGGGAACAAGCGGTTGAGGGTTTGCAGCAGATTGAAATCGGTGACATCGGCCACGCCCGACTGCCCCGGTGAACCGATACGCTGGGCCAGGTTCTTGGCCCGCTCGCGCATCAGCCCGGCCACTTCGCCCAGGTAGCGATGCAACGCTGGCACCGCTTGCAGGGACAGGCTGGTGGGGTAGAAATGCTCGTCCATCACCAGGCTGCCATCCGGGCGCTTGTCTTTGATCCGGCCTAGGGCGATGCCGGTGAAGGCACTGCGGTCGCTGCGTTCGAGCATCAGTTGCAGGTTGGGCACGGCCAGGTCCATGCCGACCTGATCGCCGTCATCGCTGTGGGTATCGCGGATTTCTTCCCGGCGGACGATGTAGCGGCTGTTGCCGTACTGGTCGGGCCAGCGCACTTCGAGGGCGCCGTTGGAGCGCAGCGGCAGGACCAGGTAGACGATTTGGCCGACGGCGCTGCTGTCGGCGATTTCCAGCGGGGAGGGCGGTGCCAGGTCATGGGGAATGTCGAAGACGCTGCCGTCGGGCATGATTCCGCGTGCCTGGATAATCGCGACCTTGCCGAAGCCCAGGTATTCGTCGTTCAACCCCAGCTCGCTGAAGCCATAGAGCGCGTCGTTGAGGCTGTGAAAACGCTGGTGCACGGCGGCTTCGGCGGCACGGGCCTGTTGCTGGAAATGCTGGGGTTTGACGAACAAACCTTCATGCCAGATGACGGGGTTACGTGAACTCATCGGAAATTACTCTGGGCAATAGCGGTTGGAAAGGGCGTCATCGGGTTTCTCCCTTGAGGCTGACCTGCGCGGCGTCCAGCTGCACCAGCAGCGCGTATTGCCGGCCTTTGGGCTCGACGCGCAGACGCTGTTTCCACTGGCCGACCTCGCTGCTGTGGTAGTTGGCAATCACCGCGATAAAGCGGGTGTCTTCATCCAGGGTGCGCAGGTCGATGAACTTGAATTGGCCGGGCTGGAGCAGGTAGTCGTCGGCGCGGACATAGGTGCTGCCCAAGGTCTTTTTCAGGTCTTCGGCCAGGGCCTGGGGACTGGCGTTGACCAGCAGCGAATCGTCGGTCAGTTGCAACACCTTGAAGGCGATCGGCGTGGCGACATGCGCCAGTGTCGGGTTGCCCCACGGGGTGGTCAGGCGTACACCCTGGGCGTCGTAGTCACCCAACAGCGTTTCTTCCAGAGGTGACATCGGCACTACGGGCGCCGGTTCGTCGCTCAGTGGCGATTGGGCCGGTACGCTTTCGTAAAGGTGACTGAGCAGGGTTTGCACTTTGTCCGTTAGAGCCTGCGGGCTGGTTGCCTGCACGTTGAGTGTGTAGGGCGAGCGGCTCGCGTCTTCATCCGGCGCCGTGCCGGTGCTGATCAGGCGTGGGTTGACGTTGTCGCTGGCATATAGGCTCAGGGAGTAGCGGCTGGGCTGATCGTCGGGGCCGCCGACCGGGATGGATGGCGTCCAGATCACCTGGCCGATCTTGCCGAGCATGGTGCAGCCGACGAGGGTCAGGCAGGCCAGCAACAAGCTACCCAGGCGCAGGGTGCTGAACAGGCTGACGGTGCGCTTGGGTGCAGGCGCGCAACGGTCAGCCAGCGGTTCGGGTGGCGGCGTTTCATGCATCGCTCGCAACGGGTCGCCTTGCGCGGCTAGATCCTCGGGCCGGCAAAGGCGCTCGAATTCCGGACAAGTAACAGGTCCCCTATCCGCCAGCGGCCTACTTGGCAGGTCTTTCTGGTGCCACACGTGCATGCCCTCAGGGGGGCCGCCGAGCAGCTCATCCAGCGAGCGCGACCCTGGGGCGTGCTCACCCAACTGCACCGCGACTTGATACGCACCAATCAGCAATCGATCACCGTCGTTGAGGCTCACCGCCACATCGCGACCCAACGGCAAATCATGACCATTGGCATAGGTGTGGCCACTACGGTCGACCACACAAAAGCGCCCCTCGACGACTCTGATTTCACAGTGATTGGGTTGCACGCTGTTGTGGCGATCCTCCAGGCGCCAGTCCGCCGCGGCACTGCCGATGCTGCCGCCTTGTGGGCCAAACCGGTGAAGGGGTAAATACCCGTGCAACAACTGCGCAGGATTATTGATGACCAGCGTCAACTTCATGCGCGCCCCCGAATCCGCACCACGGCGCGATGACGTTGTTCTTGATGTTCGATAAAGCTGGTCCAGCCCAGGTGGGTGCCGCCAGCGCGTTGCAGGTTGAAGGGCGGTACGTCCTCTTCGCGCAGGCCCAGTTCCAGGTCGTAGGCGGTGACGTCGCGCAGCAGAAAATCCATCAACTGGCGCAATCGTCCGAACTGCTCACCGCTGGGCAAAAACTGCCGAAAGCGCGTCTGGGTCAGGTTGGGAATCACCAAGGTGAATTTGCTGGCGCGGGTCTTGCTGCGGTCGCCCACCACAAAGTCGTTGCCCAGGGTGCCGTTGACCTTGCCCAACGCCAGGCGCTGACGCTGCGGAAAACTTACAGAGCGCACCTCGAATTCACGGATGTACACGCCGTTCAGGTCGAAGCAATGCTCGACAATGCCAGACACCACCGAGGGCGACCGGCTACGGCTGGCAATCACCCCGGCAAAGCTCAGCAGGCGGCCCCAGGGCAGCGGCGTGGCACCGCGAAGGTCGTTGTCGTTCAGTCCGACCATGGAGAATACGTAGCGCGAAAAGCGGTCGCTGGCCTCGGCCTGAAAGCGAATGTAGTAGCGGTATTTGCGCCAACTGGTGTGCAGCAGGGTCAGCAAGCGATGGTTGAAAAAATCCATGAACGCTGGCCGGATCCCGCGCTCCTGGGCCTGCTCGTAAGCCAGACGATCCAGGTAATAGCCGGGCAGTGGCGAGTCGCTACCGTGCAAGCCAAAGAAGCTCGTCTGCAAGCGATAGCGCACCTCTTCGCGATCCTCCTCAAGGCGCGCCGCCTCGACCACGTCGGAGGCCGGAAAGCCCAACCCCGCATGGCTTTGCAGGCGCACCCGACGGCGCGTCGCAGCACTCAAGGGCTGCGCCTCCAGGTCATCGTCATGCAAAGCGTGCAAATGCTCCAGCAGACGGTGAAACGAATAGTTCCGCGCGTCGGCCAGCAGCACATCGGCTAGATCACGGGTTGTCTGCCGGTCAACAGTGGCCATTCATAACGCTCGTTGTTGGTGGTATTGATCACTTCCAGGCGATGGAAGGAATTGATGCTCGCGTACAGGGCGAAGAAGTGCGAAAGCACGCTGGCGAACAGGTACAGCTCGCCCTCGCAGAGAAAAGCGTTCTGGTCCAGTTGCAAGCGGGTCTGCAAGCCGCGCACCGGCTGGCCTTTCATCAGCCAGTCGATGGGCGTGGTCACGGCCTCGTGGATGCCGTTGAGGCGCTTGCGCGTGGCGCGGGCCTGTTGCAAGTCGTGCAAGGCGGCAAAGTCATAGGCGCGAATCACCGCCTTGAGCGGCTCGGCCGACAGCAGCGACAGGTAGTTCAGCGACAGGTTGGAAATCAGCGTCCAGTGCAGGCTGCTGTCCAGCACGGGCCGGTAGCTGCGAGTCGGTGCGATCAGGTTGGTATAGGTGGCAAACGACGGCGTGACTTCGGTGGACAGCGACACATCCCCAACACCCAGCAACTGCGGCAGATCACGGTTGCTACAGGTCAACTCGATGGACGCCGCTTCATGCTCACCGATGTACAGGCTTTCATCGCCGCGCACGAAAGCAATGCGATGACGCAAGCCCTCGCGGCCATGGGACTCCTCGATATGCGTGCGGAAGTACAGTGCCGTGCGGCCTCGCGCGTGCTCGATCTCATGCTGGAAGGACTCGAACGGCGTAAAGCGCCGCAACGGATCGCCCTTGCGCTCCTTGTCCGCAGCATCCCAGCCAGTCACCTTGTCGACACTGAAAATCTCGTAGGCTTCGGGCCTGTTGCCGCTGGGGCTGATACGCCGCTCCAGGCTGCGCCCGTCCAGCGCGATCGGGTTGGCATCGTGGCGGAACAGGTTGACCGCCGGCGCGCAGTACAGGTGCAAGTCGCTGGTACGCAGGCGGATATCGGGCGGCATTGGCCGGCTGAACTGAAACTCGAAACGCAGGGTGGTGGCGCTGACATCCGGCCAAACGTGAGCCAGGTGGTTCAGACTGAAAAAGTGGTACCGCTGCGGGAACACAAAGTACTCCTGCAGGATGCGGTAGCCATCGAACACATTGCGCGGGTAGGGCAGCAGGGCCTCCTCAGGGGTGAAACCGGGGAAGCCGATATTCTTGGCTGACAGGCGATAACTTTGGTCATTGATGTGCAGCGTGACGCTGTCCAGATAATGGGCAAGCCACAGGTACAAGGTCAGCGCGGTGGCGTTATCGCCGCCCAGATGAAAGTCCAGCTGGTCACAGGCCATGCTGGTCAGCGGCTGCTCGGTCAACACCTTGAGGTCGATGCGCATCACCGAGGTCTCACGGCTGTGGGCGTCACTGACGTCCTGCAAGGCCAGTGGGTACAGGTTGACGTCGGTGCAGGTGCGGAACTGGCAGGAGATGCCATCTACCGGTTTGGCAAACAACGGCGTGCCTTTGGGAATCACCTGGCGCTGGCTGATCGCGTTGGGCAACGGTGTAAAGCGAATGATGGTCGCGCTGGGCAAGGGCCGCAGGTAGTTGGGCCAGAGCATCTGCAACAGCGGATGGGTCAGTTCCGGCAAATCATCGTCGATCTTCATGCCCAGCTTGGCGGTGAGGAAGGCAAAGCCTTCCAGCAGCCGCTCCACGTCCGGGTCGCCGGCCTGATCGCCGAGAAACTGCGCCAGCTGCGGGTTGTCCTCGGCAAACTCGCGGCCGAGTTCGCGCAGGTAGCGCAGCTCCTCGGCAAAGCGTTGTTTCAAGTCCATTGCATTCTCATCTCACTCGGGTGTAGCCGTCGTGGCCATGCATGGCCACCTCGATCTGCACCAGTTCTTCCTTGTGGTGGACCCGTACCTGGCAATCGAGCCGAAAGTTCAGCTCCAGCGGCAGGTCTGGTTCGGGCTGAAAGCGCACGCCCGTGACCTTGATGCGTGGTTCAAAGGCTTCCACCGAACGCCGGATGTCGGCGCTGATGCTCACCACCAAGTCACTGCTGGCCTGGGTGACCCCATTGAAGTCACGCAGGCCCAGCTCAGGGCTACTTTGCGAGCAGCCCTGACGTGAGTTGAGCACCTGTTCCAGGTGGCGTTTGATCGCCTCGACCCGCTGGCGCGCCTGTTCATCCGCGCTGCCGGGGCGGTAGCGCGGTGCGTCGGGTTCCAGGCGTTCGAACAGGCTGCCGCCCATTTATTGGGTGTCCAGCCGACCGACCAGTGAGATCTCGAAGTTGGCGCCCATGTACTTGAAGTGCGGGCGCACGGCCAACGACACCTGGTACCAGCCCGGATCGCCGGCCACGTCCTGCACGACAATTTGTGCGGCGCGCAAAGGGCGACGGCTGCGTACATCTGAGGAGGGGTTTTCCTGGTCGGCGATGTACTGCTTGAGCCAGGTGTTGAGTTCGCGCTCCAGATCCTGGCGTTCCTTCCAACTGCCAATCTGTTCGCGCTGCAGCACCTTGATGTAGTGGGCCAGGCGATTGACGATAAACAGGTACGGCAGTTGGGTGCCGAGCTTGTAGTTGGTCTGGGCTTCCTGGCCTTCGCGGGTCTTGGGGAAGTTCTTCGGTTTTTGCACCGAGTTGGCGGAGAAGAACGCCGCGTTATCGCTGTCTTTGCGCATGGTCAGGGGAATGAAACCGGCTTCAGCCAGCTCGAATTCCTTGCGGTCGGAAATCAGCACTTCGGTGGGGATCTTGGCCTGCAACTGGCCGAGGGACTCATAGAGGTGCACCGGCAAGTCGTCCACCGCGCCGCCGGACTGCGGGCCGATGATGTTTGGGCACCAGCGGTAGCGGGCGAAGCTGTCGGTGATGCGCGAGGCCATCAGGAACGCGGTGTTGCCCCACAGGTAATTGTCGTGGTTGCCGTCGACGGTTTCGTTGTAGCAGAAGCTGCGAATCGGGTTCTCCAGCCCGTTGTAAGGCGAGCGCAGCAGAAAGCGCGGCAGTGTTGCGGCGATGTATTTGGAGTCTTCCATCTCGCGCAGGCTGCGCCATTTGGTGTGGCCGGGGCCTTCAAAGATATCGCTGACTTCCTTGACCGACGGCAGGTCCTGGTAGCTCTTGAGGTTGAAGAACTCAGGGCCGGCAGCCATCACGAAAGGGGCATGGGCCATGGCGCCCACGGAGGCGACGTAGCTCAACAGCTTCATGTCCGGGGACGATGGGCCGAAGGTGTAGTTGCCAATTATCGCCGCGATCGGCTCGCCACCGAACTGGCCATAACCGGAGGTGTAGGCGTGCTTGTACAGGCCGCTACGGGTGATGTCACCGGCGTTATCGAAGTCGTCCAGCAGCTCTTCTTTGGTGACATGCAGCATTTCCAGCTTGATGTTCTCGCGGAAATCCGTGCGATCCACCAGCAGTTTCAACCCACGCCAGGCCGATTCCAGTTGCTGGAACTGTGGCTGATGCAAGATCACGTCCATCTGCTTGCTCAATGCGCGATCGATCTCGGCAATCATCTGGTCGACCCGGTGCTTGTTGACCGGCTGCTGGTGATCGCCGCTTTGCAGGATATCGCTGATAAACGCAGCCACACCTTGGCGGGCGACGGCGTAGCCCTCCTGGGACGGGCGGATGGTGGTGTTGGCCAGCAATTGGTCGAGCAACGACGGCGATTCGTCAGCCACCAATACGTGGGCGGCGGCGCTTTCCATGGGCATGGGGAGTACTCCGTTGAGAAGGGCGTTCAATCAGTTGTGGGGCGCGTCGAGCACCAGATTCAGTTCGCTTGCCAGACGTTGGCGGGCGGTTTCATCGGTCAGCAGACTCTGCAGGTGTTTGCGAAAGGCCGGGACATTGCCCATGGGGCCTTTGAGTGCAACCAGGGCTTCGCGTAATTCCAGCAACTTGTTCAATTCAGGCACTTGGCGGGCGACGGCGTCGGGGCCGAAGTCGTTGATGTTTTTGAATTGAATTTGCACATTCAAGTCGGTGTCATGGTCGTTATTCAAAACAGACGGAACGGCCATGTCTAGAGTAACTTCGGCTTTGCTCAGTACCTCATTGAATGTGTCTTTGTCTATTCGGATTGATTGCCTGTCTTCAAGGCCGGTTAGTTCGCCGTGGCCTTTGAAGTCACCGGTGATCAATAACTTAAGCGGCAACTCGACTTCAGCCTGCTGATCGCCCGTGGCCGGGACGTACTTGATGTTGACGCGTTCTTTGGGCGCGACAGAACCCTGAGTTTTCGACATGGGGAAAATCCTTTTCGGGAGGTCGGGGCATTAGAGCCGGATATTGCAATATTTGTCATGTAGGGCGATATGGACGCGATTCGTAGGAAGCTGGCATAGAGAGTTGTACATGCTTGCATTGTTCCTACGTGGTTTATAGAGGTGCCTGACGGGCAATTCTTTTTGTTCGGATTATGTGGCGAGTTGTTCGTCTTTTACTTGCCTCCCTGTTGAACTCAGGAGATGCTCTTTGGGTTAATCGTTGAACTCGCATGCTAAAAAGCGGTAGTTCGAAACTTAAAAAAATGTCTGATGTTGACCTCGATGAGGCATTTCAGGAGGTGTTGATGCGCGACGGATGGCGAGGGTGGAAATGGGGGCTTTGTCTCATGGTGGTGGCTGTAACGGGTGTGCAAGCGGCGACACAAGATTGCCCTGCCATCGTCTCGCCCCTGAAGCGCCTGGAATGTTTTGATCTGGCCGCTGGCACACCCATCCATCAGCCACCTGCGCCGCCACGCGCCCTGGGTCGGGTGCTGCCGATTGTCGATCTGGTCCAACGCAACGAGGCCAAGCGTGCGCCCGACGACCAGCGTTTCCTGCTGTCGTCATTCCCGGAGCCGGACAACGACCAACAACCCCGCCTGGTAATTTCCGCCCCGGCCCTGGGCGCGTTGCCGCCTCGGCCCTATTTGGCCATCAGTTGCGAATCGAAAATATCGCGCCTGCAACTGGTGCTGGATGAACCGGCCAAGCCCAACAAGATTCGCATCCAGCTGTTCAAGGATGAACGCCCGGTCTCCGCGGCCTATCAGTGGCAGGTCCTGGACGACGCGGGCCTGGTGGTCGACGCCGGGCGCGGGCTGCAGGCGATTTCCCTGTTGCGCAACATGGGCGGCGGCCAGCGCCTGCGGCTGGAGAGTGACTATCCGCGGCTGCACGGCCTGGTCTTCGATGCCGAAGGGCTGGGTGAACTGATCGAGCAGGAGCGCCAAGTATGTCGCTGGTGATCGACGTGCCGGCGGACACCGTCAAGTTTCTGCTGACACCCAACGATCCCGAGCAACCCGCCGGGCATTTCGATGTGGAGGATGAAACCTACCAGGCCATCGACCAGGAAATGGTCAAGCTTGGCGGCCTACGAGAGGGGGACATTGACTGGCCCTATATCGATGAAGCCTCCCGCCAATACCTGGCGACTCAGTGCAAGCACTGGCGCATCGTCGCCCATCTGCAAGTGGTCTGGCTGCGAACTCGCCAATGGGCGCGTTGGGCCGATGCCCTGGGCTTGGTGGCCGGCATGGTGGAACTGTATTGGGACAGTGCCTACCCCAAGCCGGGCCCCACCGGCTACTTGAACAAACGCAAGCAGGTGCATCGTCTGTTGAGCGACCTGGGGCAGGTGCTGCCGACCCTGGAGCGCAGCAGTTTTGAACCGGCCTATCAAGCCGCGGCGGAATTGGCCCTGGCCAATCTGCAACGCTGTGCCGAAAGCGCCAAGCTCGATCCTGCACCGCTGGACTCGCTGCAACGGCAGTTGGACAAATACAGCGAGCCGGTCGTCGCCACTGAACCTACCCGTGCGGCCATCTCCGGCAACGTTCTGGATTCAGCATTTTTCAACAGCCCCAAACCGCAAGTGCCGAGCAATGAACGTGAGCAGCGCCGCGCGGTGTTGAACATGGCCGAGCAGATCAACCAACAAGACCCCTACGACCCCACCGGCTACCAATTGCGCCGCTTCGGTCTGTGGTCGCACCTGCGTACGGCGCCGCCCATCACCCGCGATCGTCGCACCGAATTGACCGCCGTGCCCAAGGACATCGTCGACGGTTACCAGGATGCGCTGAACCATACCGCCCTGGACCCGAACCTGTTGCTGCGCATCGAAAAAAGCGTCTGTGCCTCGCCGTACTGGCTGCGTGGCAGTTACCTGGCCGCCCACGTCGCCTCGCGCCTGGCAATGGAGGAGGTGGCCGCTGCCATTCGCCAGACCTGTGAACGTTTTGTCTGCCGTTTGCCGACGCTGCTGGAGTTGTGTTTCAGCGACGGTACGCCGTTCGTGGATGCGCAAACCCAGGCCTGGATCAGCGGTGCCGACCAGGCGCAAACCACCGGCAGGCCGGTGCAGGAATACACCGGCCTACGCGACGAACTGGCCGCCCAACTCAACACTGAAGGCGTTGAGCGGGTGCTGCTGCGCCTGCAGGAACTGCACGCTGCCCAAGACGCCCCGCGCCAGCGCAGCTACGCCACGGTGATCGCCGCCGACTTGCTGACATCGCGTGGCTTGTCGTGGCTGGCGGATGACCTGTACGCCAACGTTGCGCGGTTGATGCGCGATACCACGGCGCAAGGGTGGGAGCCGGAGTTGTACCGGAAAGTGGCAACTGTTATCAGTGAAGGTAAGGACTAGTCACATGCCCCGTCAAAGCGACCTGCGCTACACCTTCGAACCGCTGCGGGGCGATCCCTTCGAAGTGGTTTCCTTCAAGCTCGAAGAAGGCCTCTCCCAGCCGTTCAAACTGGAGCTGGAACTGGTCAGCCATCACCCGGCTATCGACTTCTTCCGCATGCTCGACCTGGCCGCGGTGTTCACCATCTGGCGCAACGACACCCCGGTGCGCTACGTGCATGGCTTGGTCAGCCTGTTCCAACAGGGCGACACCGGCTTTCGCCGCACCCGCTACACCGCTGTGGTCGAACCGACATTGGCGCGTTTTGGGCTGCGTTCCAACTGGCGTATTTTCCAGGGCCAGACCGTGCCCGACATCATCACCAGCATGCTGGCCGAGCAAAAGCTGACCGACATCCGCACTGAAATCTGCTTCGAGCACCAACCCCGCGAATACTGCGTGCAGGCCGGCGAAACCGACCTCGATTTCATCGCCCGCCTCGCCGCCGAAGAAGGCCTGCTCTATACCTTCGAACACCGCGCCGACGGCCACACCCTCGTCCTCACCGACCGCGTCGGCGGCCTCGGCACCATCGGCACCCACACCGATTGCCCAGTGATCTACCAACCCATGAGTGGCGGCGATGCCCTGGAACCGGCATTGACCCGCTTCCACTACACCGAACAGGTGCGCACCGCCGTGCAGGTGCAGCGCGACTACACCTTCACCCACCCGCGCTACAACCAGCAGCACACCGCCACCGGCGACCAGGACCTGAATAACCAGCACAAGGACTACGAACGCTACGACTATCCCGGGCGCTACAAACGCGACATCGCCGGCAAGCCCTTTACCAAGACACGGTTGGCGGCGCTGCGCAACGACGCCAAATTGGCCCATGTGGAAGGTGACGATGAACGCCTGCAACCGGGGTTGGCGTTCGACCTCAACGAGCATCCACGCGAAGACTTCAATGACCGTTGGCGCACCATCGCCATCCAGCACGAAGGCAAGCAGCACACCAGCTTGCAGGAAGAATCGTTTGGTAGCGGACTCGGCACCTCTTACACCTTGAATGCCACAGCCATCCGCTGGACCTCGGATTGGAAAGCGCCGTTGCGAGACAAACCCTGCATTGACGGCCCGCAGATTGCCACGGTGGTTGGGCCACCGGGGGAAGAGATTTATTGCGATGAATGGGGCCGGGTGAAAGTGCAGTTCCCGTGGGATCGCTCGGACAAGAACAACGACCACAGCTCCTGCTGGATCCGCGTCACCCAGGGCTGGGCCGGAGCGACTTGGGGCTCGATGGCCATCCCACGCGTGGGTCAGGAGCTGGTGATCAGCTATCTGGACGGGGATCCTGACCAGCCGATCGCCACGGGGACCGCGTACCGGCAAACCAATTTGCCGCCGTATGAGCTGCCCAAGCTCAAGGCAATAGCGACAACTAAGAGCCGCGAGTTCAACGGCACCCGGGCCAACGAATTGCGCATCGACGACACCCCTGCGCAAATCAGTGCGGCGTTGATAAGTGATCATGATCATAGCGCTCTGCACCTGGGCTACCTCACACATCCGCGCCACTACAGTGGCGGAAAACCGAGGGGCGAAGGGTTTGAGTTGCGTACCGATGGTCACGGTGCGTTGCGCGGGGCCAAAGGTTTATTGCTGAGCGCCGAGGCACAACTGAAGGCCGGTGCCGGGCAACTGGAACGTCGGCAAGTAGTCGAGATATTGCAAGCCGCCCTGGCGTTGGCCAAGCAATTGGGGGTATCGGCTGAGGTTGCCCAAGGCATCGCCCAGGATTCGCAACCGCAACAGGCCCTCACCGACGCCGTAAACCATCTAGGGCACGGCGCCAACGACCAGGCCAATGGCACCGGCAGTGGCGCGCAACCTATCATCGCTTTGAGCGGGCCTGCCGGTATTGCCGCCGCCACATCCCGCAGCATCGCCCTGGGTGCAGGCGAACACATCGACAGCGTCGCACAGCAGAACCAGCACCTCACCGCCGGTAAAAAAGTGGTCATCAATGCAGGCGACGAGCTGGGCCTATTCGCCCAGGGCGGTGACATGCGCCATATCACCCAGAATGGCCAACTGTTATTGCAGGCCCAGCACAACAGCATTCAGGTGCAGGCCGATCAAAGCGTGGAAATCAGCGCCAGCCAACAACATGTGCTGGTGGCGGCGGACAAGCACATCACTCTGCTGTGCGGTGGCGCCTATATCAAGATGCAGGGCGGCAATATCGAAATGGGCATGCCCGGCGATTTCACGGTGAAGGCCGCGAACAAGTACTTCATAGACCCCAGCAATGCCGCCACTGAACTCAATAGCTGGCCCAGCACATCGTTTAACGAACGCTTTCAAACCCTCTTTACCGACGGGAAGCCTATCCGAAACCGCGCCTATGCATTGGTTCGCAAGGATGGCGCACGTTTTGAGGGGCGTACCGATGCTGAAGGCTTCGTCACCCTGCAACAGGGCATGACGCTGGAAGGGCTTGTATTGGAATGGCTCGATAATGGAGAACCGGCATGACCGACAACCCCTCGGCGCCGCGCGTGGCGCCCATGACCTACAACGCTCGGGGCAATCCCGTGCATACCTGGACCCTCACGCCCAGCAGCATTACGGACCCGGTGCACTGCATATTGCCGCCGGACGGGATATTGCCGGTGATTTTTGTGCCGGGGATTATGGGGTCGAATTTGAAGAGCAAGCCTGATAAGCGGAATAAAAAGGAAAAAGCGGTCCCCGTATGGCGTCTGGATGCGGGATTCATGGGCAAGAATATGTGGCTGGCCATGAACTGGATCAACAAAAATGCCGGTATACGACAAAAACTGTTGCACCCGGACAGGGTGGAAGTTGATAACGAAGGCGCAGTGCCCAAACGACCTGCTGGCACGGTCGTAGCGCAGTCGGGGTTGGACAATAAAAACACAACGCAGGCCCTGACCAAGCGCTATAGGGAGCGCGGCTGGGGCGAGGTCAGTGAAACCAGCTACCACGCCCTTCTTCTTTGGCTGGAAGAAGCCCTGAACAACCAGTTCCTGCCTCACCAATGGCCGCAATTCGACATTCGGCCCGAGCACCTGCATACCGTTGCTGTCGAGCCTGGGCCGGCTCATATCACTCGGTTAAAACCCGAAATTCCCATTGCCATGCCGGGATTGGGGCTCAACCTGGCCAGTCAGTTGCCGCCGGTTATCTCGGATGAGTTGTTGGCGCGTGGTGACTATCGAATGCCGGTGCATGCGTGTGGGTATAACTGGTTGGACTCCAACAAAATCGCTGCACAGCGCCTGGCTGCACGCATTGACGAACTGATGCACCAATACGGTCGAAACTGTCAGCAAGTCATTCTGGTCACCCACTCCATGGGCGGATTGGTGGCTCGACGATGTACGCAGTTGCCCGGCATGGGGGCCAAAATTGCCGGCGTCGTGCATGGGGTGATGCCCGCCACTGGGGCTCCGGTCGCTTATCGCCGTTGCAAGGTCGGTATGAGCGATGAAGATCCGATTGCCGGAGCAGTGATCGGTCCGACCGGTCGGGAAGTGACCGCCGTTTTTGCGCAGGCGCCTGGTGCTTTGCAATTGCTGCCAACACAAGACTATTCCCCTGGCTGGCTGAGGCTGATCGACAATCAGGGTGTTTCGGCGATGCCGCGCCAGCCTGTAAAAGACCCTTACGAAGAGATCTATCTCCGCCGCGACCGTTGGTGGGGATTACTGCGTGAAGAGTGGCTGGCACCGAAGGATGGTGATCCGATTACGTGGGGAACATTTGCGGACAACATTAAGAAGGCAAAAGCCTTTCATCAACGTATCAGCGGCTCCTATCACCCGCAAACCTACGTCTACTACGGCAGCGAAGACAAGCACCCCAGCTTCGAATCCATCACCTGGAAAATGCAGCGCGGGTCTCGCCTCAATGGTCCTCACGGCTCGCACCCCGATAGCTTCACGGTTTCCAATCTCGAAATGCATCAGGTCAGGGATGATGGCCGCAGCCCTGTGTATATCGGCGGCCACGAGCAACCCATACCGCCCATGCGCGGCGATCCCGATGCGCCCGCAAAAACCGTGCAGACCAGCTATTGGGAGCTGCATTGCAAGATGCAGGACGGCTCCGGCGACGGCACCGTACCGGTCAGTTCGGGCAGCGCACCAATAAAACAGGCGCGCAATGGTGGCGTCCGCCAGCAAGTCAAGGCGCCTGGGTTCGATCATGAAGCGTCCTACGCCAACCCGCTAACACAGCAATTCACCCTCTATTCGATCATCAAAATTGCGGCGAAAGCCGAGAGGCCCCTATGCGTCGGCTGATCATTTTTTTTGTCTGGCTGGTGCTGGGCTCTCTCGCTTCATGTACAGCCTTCAAACAGCCCAGCGAACAGGAGAAACGTAACGTGAGCGAAATGACAAGCAACATGCGCACCTGGGCGTTGGGCCGAGGCTTGATTGATTTGCCGGCCAACTGGAGTGGCGGTGGCGATGTGAAGCTCTACTACGGGTTGGGCGCCGATCATTCGTCCGTTGAAGTACGTGTGTTGGGGGAGGGGGTGACACAGGAGCGGTTTGATGCCGCATTGAATGAACGTGCGCACCGAATTGCGGCTGTCAAGAACGATGAACAGCAGGATGCATCCATGTTGGTTTCCGCAAGGCGTGAAACCCCGCAGAAAATATGGTTGCAGTATTTTGAGAGCACTGAAGTCCCAGACACCTTCGTGCACGAATTCCATCTGCTGGTTGGGGACGCCTACGTCATGCTCCGCGCTTCATCCTATGACGGTGATACAGCCCCCGTTGAGGCGCGCCTGTTAAAGCTGTCCAAGGGAATATTCAAAGTTTCACCCGAGAACGCCGGTGCAGGCTTTGCCTTGGGACCTATCGTGATCAGAAGCCATCACGATCAGGAAATTGCCAGCTTCGATTTTAGCCCTCCTGAGTCGGATGTCTCACTGAACATCTACATCAACGCGTTATCACCGGATGATGACGAGCGTTTGCAGGTTCGCACCAAAAAAGACACACAGATTTTTCTCGCTGGCGATTATGAAAATTTGCGCGCTGGAAAAATCACGCTGGCCGACATGCAAGCTGAAGAGTCGCTGATCGGTTTCAGTGACGATACTCACCGTCAGATACTCTTTGTCAGTGAGAACTATCGCGACAATCCCTCTCTAAGCCGCCCTGCCATGAGTATCCGCCTTTCAGCAGGGGGTATGAGCGCAGGTCCAATTGACCCCGATGAACCAGAAGACCTCGTGCGTTGGACCCTTCCCCAATTCGCCAACAAAGGCTACGACCTCCCGCTTTGGCAACAGCCCGCGAGCCCAGAACCCGTCAACCCCTCCCTAACCGACTACGAAGCCATGGCCGTCTGGGACGCAATCCTCAAGTCGGTGCGCATCCGCCACGGCTCGGTCGCGCCCAAGCCGGACCCTTGGGCCAACATTCGCGGGCCCAGTGCCGAAGAGGCTGCCGAAAGCAAACGCATCCTCGATGAGTTCATCGCCAGTTTTGAAAAGCGCAAGCCGTTTCCTGAGGACAAAGATCAATGATGAGCGCGCCTAGGTCGCCTTGTCGGCGCGTTCATCGCCAACGCTTCCAGCCTCTTCTGCGTAGGCTGCCACATTTTTTAACGTGCCTGACGGTTGCACTGCTCAGCGGTTGCGCCGCTCTCAAAAAGCCCAGTGAACAGGAGAAACACACCGTGCACGAACTGACCAGCAACATGCGCACCTGGGCGCTGGGCCGTGGATTGATCGATCTGCCCGCCAACTGGACGGGCGGCGGCGATGTGAAGCTGTACTACGGATTGGGAGCTGATCACTCAAGCGTTGAGGTCTTGATCTTGGGGGAGGGGGTGACGCAGGAGCGGTTTGATGCGGCGTTGAATGAGCGGGCGCGTCGTATTTCAGCGATTAAAAACCATAAGAATTCAGATGTGTCGATGTTGGTGTCGGCGAAAGTTGTCTCATCTAGAGAAAAGTTGCTGCAGTACTACAAGCAAGCAACACGCCGCCAAACGTTCGTTCATGAGTCTCATCTGCTGATCGACGATGTCTACGTCATGCTCAGAGCTCAATCCTACGACGGCGATACGGATCCCGTTCAAGCCCAACTGTTAAAGCTGTCAAAGGAAATCTTCAAGGTCACCCCCGAAAATGCCGGCACGGGGTTTGCGCTTGGGCCGATTGTGATTCGCAGTCATCACGATCAGGAGATTGCCAGTTTTGATTTTGGTCCTCCTGCCTCGGATGTCTCGCTGGACATCTACATCAACGCGTTATCACCTGATGATGAAGAGCGCTTGCACGTCCGCACTCCAAAAGACGGGCAAATTTTTCTCGCAGGCGATTACGAAAATTTGCGGGCAGGGAAAATCATGTTGGCCGGCATGCAAGCTGAAGAGTCGCTGATCGGTTTCAGTGACGATACTCACCGTCAGATACTCTTTGTCAGTGAGAACTATCGCGACAATCCCTCTCTAAGCCGCCCTGCCATGAGTATCCGCCTTTCAGCAGGGGGTATGAGCGCAGGTCCAATTGACCCCGATGAACCAGAAGACCTCGTGCGTTGGACCCTTCCCCAATTCGCCAACAAAGGCTACGACCTCCCGCTTTGGCAACAGCCCGCGAGCCCAGAACCCGTCAACCCCTCCCTAACCGACTACGAAGCCATGGCCGTCTGGGACGCAATCCTCAAGTCGGTGCGCATCCGCCACGGCTCGGTCGCGCCCAAGCCGGATCCCTGGGCCAATATTCGCGGGCCCAGTGCCGAGGAAGCTGCCGAAAGCAAACGCATCCTCGATGAGTTCATCGCCAGCTTTGCGGAGCGCAAGCCATGACCGTGGGACGAAGGCTAATGGGTAAAGGAACAGCGCTGTTGGACGGAAAGCGGTTTTGTTCATTCACGGGTAGCGCACTCTACAAATATGCACGGAGCACCTCATGAAATCGGTCTGGAGTTACCTCAAACGCTGGTTCCTGCCGGTACTGCGTCAGTTCAACCAGGCATTGCCGGTGCTGGTGCTGTTGGGCGTGGTGTTCTTGCTGATCGCCATCTGGTGGCTAGGCCCGCAATGGACCTGGCGCGAGCATCAACCGCTGAGTGAATTGTCGGTGCGCGTCTCGGCCAGTGTCGTGGTGCTGGTGATGCCGCTGCTGATCTGGGCGTGGCGGGTGCGTAATCGTTACCAGCGTCTGCAGGTGGAGCGTCAACATGAGGCCGCGGTGCAAGCCGATCCCAGCCTGCCTTATATCGAGGCGCAGGAGCGTGCGCTGGACCGCAGCCTGGGCAACCTGCTGAACAATATGGAGCGCCGCCGTTCGCTCTATCAACTGCCGTGGTACCTGGTGCTGGGCGAGGAAAATGCCGGCAAGACCAGCCTGATCACGCGTTCCAACCAAAGCTTTGCGTTATCCCATGTGACCAAGGCCGGAGTGAGGGCTCATCAGGAAGAGCAACTGGCCTTTCCGGTGGATTGGTGGATCGGTGACGAGGCAGTGTTGATCGACCCTCCGGGTGAGTTCCTCAGCCATCCGGACTCACTGGCTGAAAACGTCGAGCAACAGGGCAAGGTCAAACCGGTACTGCCCACCGGCACCCATGCGCGCCTTTGGTCGCACCTGCTCGACTGGCTGACGCGCAACCGCAGCCGTCGAGCGTTGAACGGTGTGGTCCTGGTGATCGATGTGCAGGTCTTGTTGGCGCAACGTCCCGAACAACGCAAAGCCCACGCCAACCTGCTGCGCACTCGGCTGTTTGAGCTGACGCGGCAGTTGGGCACGCGTTTGCCGGTGTACGTGACGCTGAGCAAGTTCGACCTGCTGGAGGGCTTTGAAGAGTTCTTCGCCCGCTTGTCGCGCAGTGGGCGCGAAGACCTGTTGGGCTTCACCTTCAGCCTGGACGCGGTGGAGGATTTCGATGCCTGGCTGGCGGAACTGACGCGCCAATACCAGACCTTTGTCGCTTGCCTGAGCGAACAGGTTTTCAACAGCACCAGGGATTCGCGTACATTGGATGAGCGTGATCGCTTGCAGGCGCTGATGCATCAGATAGCGGGCTTGCGCCCGGCACTGTTCGGCTTTCTCAGCGAAATGCTCGGCAGCGATCGTTTCACCACCCCAGCGCTGGTGCGCGGGTTGTATTTTTCCTCGGTGCTTCAGCAGGGCACCCTGAGCAATGCCTTCGTCAAAGAAGCGGGGCAAGCCTATCAACTGCCGCCGCCGCCACCCGAGGTCAAACCAGCCGCTGGCACGGCCATCTACTTTGCCCAGCAACTGTTCCAGCGCGTGATCTACCCCGAAGCAGGCTTGGCGGGCGACAACATCAAGGTGGCCCGCAACAAGCGACGGTTGCTGATCGCCGGGTTCAGCGTCGCCTCCTTGGGCTGTTTGGTCGTCATCGGCACCTGGCAGTTTTACTTCAACATCAACCGCGACAAGGCGGCCAACGTCTTGGCCAAGAGCCAGGAGTTCAGTGGGCGGGACATCGACGCCAAGGTCGACCCTACCGGGCGCAACCTGTTGCTGCCCCTGGACCAGATCCGTGATGCGGTGCTGGTCTTCGGCGACTATCGCCAAGCCTGGCCGTTGCTGTCGGATATGGGGCTGTATCAGGGGAGGGCGATTGGCCCCACCGTGGATGAGGCCTATCTGAACTTATTGTCCAAACGCTTCCTCCCGGCGATTGCCAGCGGTGTATTGGATGCAATCAACACCGCGCCCGCCGGCAGCAATCAGCAACTGGCGGCCCTGCGCGTGTACCGCATGCTCGAAGAACGCCAAAACCGCCGCCCAGCCATCGTCGAAGAATGGGTCGCCAAGCAATGGCAGCGCGCCTATCCTGGCCAAGGCCAGTTGCAGGCCGATCTGATGGGACACCTGGGCTACGCGCTGAAATACGCCGACGCCGACCTGCGGCACTACCGTGAACGCATTGGTCAGGTGCAGCAGCAACTGCGCCAGTTGCCCATGGCTGAACGGGTCTACCTGAGCCTGAAACAGGATGCCCTGGAGCGTTTGCATCGCCCGCTGGACCTGCGCAACGAAGTGGGGCCGGCGTTCGATATCGTCTATCGCCCGCTCAACACCGATCAAGAGGGCAGCGGCTTGCAGTTGCCGCCGCTGCTCACTGCCAAGGGCTTCAAGGACTATTTCGAACCCGGCACCGAGGGCATCATCGAACTGGCGATGATTGACCAGTGGGTGCTCGGCGAGCGGCAACGCCTGGACTACTCCGACGAAGACCGTAAAGTGCTGACTCAGCGTATCCGCGCCCTCTACAGTGCCGACTACGTCGACAGCTGGCGACGCGCACTGAATCAGTTCGCGGTGACTGACTTCGACGATCTCAGCCACGGCGTGGCGGTGCTGGAACAGGTCACCGGCCCAGCCGCGCCATTGCGGCGTTTGCTGGAAACCTTGCGCGACAACAGCGTGATCTACCCGGCGGTGCCCTTGGTCGAGGGGCAAGCACCGCTCTCGATGGACAAGGTATCGGACGGCCAGCAACAAGCCGCCGGTATCCGGCGCGCGTTCTCCAGCCTGGCGGAATTGATCGCTGCGCGAGGCGAGCAGCCGTCCTATTACGAAGAAACTCTGCGCTCAGTCAGCGCCATCTACGACTACGCCAAAGCCGTGCACGACAACCCCGATCCCGGCAAGGCGGCGCTCAAAACCGTACTCAACCGCTTCTCCCTGGACGGTGCTGACCCGATAGCCAACCTGCAACGCGTCGCCGTGGGCCTGCCCGAGCCGCTGAACCAACACGTCAAAAAGCTCGCCGACCAGACCTCACAGGTGCTGGTGATTGCTGCCCTGCGTGAGCTGGAAAAACGCTGGGACAGTGAAATCTACAGTTTCTACCGTGAGCGCTTGGCGGGTCGCTACCCATTCAAGGTCAGCGGGGAGGACGCCTCGCTGGACGACTTTGAAGCGTTCTTCGGTCCACAAGGGCGTCTGCAGCAGTTCCACGATCAATACCTGAACGTGTTTCTCAAGGACAACCTCGATGCTCTGTACTCAGACAGCCTCGGTGGCTACCTGGTGCGCAGCGACGTACTGGAACAGCTCAAGAAGGCGGAGCGCATTCGTGACACCTTCTTCAACCACCGTGGCCACCTGGCCGTGCAACTCACCATCGAACCCCTGGCCCTGAGCGCCACCCGCCTGAGCAGCATGCTCAGCGTCGACGGCCAACTGATCCCCTACCAACACGGCGCGCCGCAACGCACAGGACTGGTGTGGCCCAACAGCCTGGGCAACACCAACGGTAGCCAGTTGACCCTGGTGCACAGCACCGGCAACACCGCCAGCATGAGCTATCGCGGGCCGTGGTCGTTGTTCCGCCTGCTCAGTCGCGGGCACCTCAATGGCAGAACCGACACCAGCGTGGACCTGACCTTTGCCGTCGCTGATGGATTGATGCGTTATCGGATTGGGGCGGAGAAGGCCAACAACCCGATTACCCAGCGCAGCTTTGAAGGGTTTGTGTTGCCGAGAACGCTGCTGGAAGAGCGCGGCAGGAAAAAAGCTACTGACAGCGTCACGCAACGCTGAGGAGTCCCGCATGATGGATAAGACCGATCACGTGCGCAGCTTGAACTATTGGACTCAGGCCCTGGAGCAACTGGAGGTATCCCTGCCCTTGTTGGGCACGAACCTCCCCGGTACTCGTGTGGCCCATAAGCGTTGTGTTCTTCGAGGGGCAGATGCTGTGGAACTTCATGCACACTGACGCGAAGTCGCTCAACAAGCACCGCCATGGCGATCTGCTGTACAAGCGCTACACGCTTTTGTGACAGGCAAAGAAAAGGGCTACTTGACAGTAGCCCTCGAATTTTAAGCTTGATATTCATATACACACCCTCAAGCAGGGGTGTGGAGGTCTCACCCTACGCTGATGTCCCAACCATCGACGGGGTTCCTACGCCAGTTATAGCCGCTGGGAGGCAACTGGTTTCGCGCTCAGGGATAAGCGCTATTCGCCTTTGAGCGTACCGTCAATCAAACTTGATGAATGGCCGTGTTTTTCTGGGCTATGCGGATTTTTTCTTAACTCGCGAGCGCCCTTTAAAGCGCTCAAACCGAGCTATTGCGAGCTGCCCTGGTGGCTATCGTGGGTCGACGTTATCCAGCACACGGTTCGCTTTCAATGAATTCCGTTCGATCAATTTTTATGCTGACGGGTGAACCGTCATGGCGGAAATCCTTAATTTTCTTCAATAGGCGCAGGATTTCTTATGCGTAGCTTGGCGCAAGCAGTCACTTTTCCGGTTGCTGCTCCCTAAGCAAAGATTGTGTCGTCTGCTCGATGTAGTCGAACACTTCAGCCGGGACTGAGTACTGGTACTGCCTGCGACGGCTCTTCGAAACTGTCCCATTATTCGTCAGGCACATCATCACGAGATTAGCCAGATCGCTACCGCGCACGTCATAAGCCTCGTTGACTGCTCGAACGATCTGGTCGTAGTTCTCAAGGAAGGTGGTTTCTTCACGAAGCTCGACTTCAATCGCACGCTTCGCCATTTCCAAAGTGAAACGGACTCCTGGTGTCGCATCCCAAAAGCGGTAGATTGCAGGATCGCCGATAAAATCGAATGTGAATTGGCCGTGATCAATCCATTGGACATCCCAGAACTCTCGCGCCGGTCGGGAAAACTGCTCCAGCGTCTCCAGATACAACCGCTCCTCACGTTTCATTGCGACAGATACAGGCAGGAGCAGCCCGTTCTCCAGGGCACCGGCGCGGCACAACGTTTGATGGATCAGGAAGCGTGAAAGGCGGCCGTTCCCGTCCATGAACGGGTGAAGAAAGACGAAGCCAAATGAAATGACGCCGGCGGCTACCAGAGGATCAATACGTCCCGGCGCGTCGTTACCCAGCACCATGAGTTGTTCCATCAACTCCCGACAGAGTTCGGGTGGAGGTGGTACGTATGTAACGCCTGCCGCGCCTTGTAGTGGGCCGGCCAAATGATTTTGCGCGTGGCGAAATGCGCCCGCCATGTCGAGCGGGTTTGAAATCGTCGCATTCTGAAGGTGGACCAGATAATCCTCGCTCAGTGGAATACGCTCGTGGGCCTGTCGCAGCAGCTTAATGAATTTGCGCGACTTGTCCTCGCTTGGCGACTCCTTCTCTATTGCAAACGAATCTCTGGTTTCGTGGAGGTACGCCCAATTGAGGGCTCGATCCATCATTCCCGACGGCAGGTTTTGAATGAAATCTTGAGCGCGGGCCAATAAGTCATATTCCAAGAGCGCGACAATCTCAGGGGTGCGCTCAACGGTGGCGCAATACGCAAGTGTTCCAATACCGTTGAACTCCACCCTCCAGCGGGAATTGCGCTCCCCGGGCATTGTTACGTAAAGCTGTGGGTCGAATAGCGGTACGAATGCTCCGCGCACCGGCGACGGCTGGCTCAGCTCTTCTCCGGTGAAGGCTTCACGTAGGAAGCAAGCTTTTCGGATGTATATACCGTTAGGGGCTCTTTCGAACTCGGCCTCCATGGCCGCAGCCGGGATTTGTGGAAGCGCCTGGGCCAATATGGCGAGATTGATGCCCTCATGTTTGAGCGCAAATAATAGGTGTCCCAAAAGGTCATCTGGTGCGGGGGCTACGTTGGCCGGCACAGCCAAGGTTTCCCCGATCTGCTCGATACGGGTTACGGGCTGCACCCGTGCCGGTCGGCGCAATGGGAAGCTTGAAAGCCGCAGAGACTCCTGTAGCCAAGCGTATCCAGCAGAGTTCATGGTAAATCCTTAGTTTTCTGTCCCGGGCGTGGATTTTTTTCAGTGTGCCAAGAAAATCTTGATTTGAGCCGATTATGCGGATTTTTTCTTAACTCACCAGTTGCTCGTTTGTCCAAGCAGAACGCCTATGAATGCGCTTTGCCCTTTTCGTCGCCTTCATGGTTGGCGTGGGTCGACGTTATCCAGCACTGGGTTCGCCCGGCGTTTTGCAAGGTAGTTGTCGCGTCAGCCGTGTTTTTAAGCTGCTATTTTCAGTGTCGGTTGCTCCCGCGCTGGGTTGAGCGTGACGGCTCCGATAGGTTGCCAATTTCGCGTTGCACCTGACCAGCGATGCGGGTGTTGATTACGAGCTTGCTGATACAGCGCATGACGCTTGGCCAGCACCTCTTGATCCTCTCC